>NZ_DCEN01000035.1:20557-40906 GCF_002316955.1 Proteiniphilum sp. UBA1028 | reverse complement strand
TTTACCTTTACCTCCACATTTTGTGTCCATGCAGGATATCGAATCTTTATCGCCAGTTTCACCGGTTTTTCGGCTCCTATATTCATGTTTATTTTACCGTCTTGTGGAAAATCTGTTTCCTGTCGTACTTTCAATCCTTTTTCTTCCCACGTCAGTTCGGACGGAATAAAAAGGTTCACGTACAACGCATCGTCAGCACGGTAATAGATGGCTTCACCATATTTGGCATGATTCTCAAAACCGGTACCTACACAACACCAGAAAGAGTGTTCCGGTGTACTGTACACCTTGTGTGCACCGGACAGTAACGGTAAGAAATAGGCGACCATCCCCGATTCGGGGTCCTGTTGCCCCAGGATATGGTTATAGAGTGCCGTTTCGTAATAATCGGCATACTTAGGGTCGGCATCCCAACAGAACAGGTGGCGGGTCAGTTTCAGCATATTGTTGGTGTTGCAAGTTTCCTGCGTGTAGCCGGTCAGATATTTTGAAATGCTATCCGGAGCAATGAATTTTTCTTTCTGGCTGTTTCCTCCCGTACAGAAAGTTTGATGGTCAACAACACTACTCCAGAAAAAAAAGGCAATATCTTTGGAACGTGTATCGGCCGTTATTTCGTAATTGCGGGCCTCTCCGATCACTTTAGGTATGAATGTGTTGGCATGCTTGTTTGCCAGATTATTTTCTTTTCGAGCCAGGGGGTCAATGACGTCGGCATGATAGAAAAATTCCGCCAATTTTTTATGTTCGGGATTACCCGTGATGGAATATAAGTTGTAGAACGCCTCGTTCACTCCACCAAACTCGTTACGGATCATCAGTTTCCGTTGTTCTTCACTTAATGGCATCAATTTGTCGCAGGCCCATTGAGCCATTTTGGTCACAATATCCAATGCTTTCTCATTGTCGCAATAGAGATACTGGTCAATCAGGCCCGCGTAAATTTTATGCAGTGTGTACCAGGGAGCCCAGACACGCTGTCCGGCAATGTTACGGTTGATCAGATTTTCCGGATAAGCACTCAGATAGCCGTTATAGCCGTTTTCCAACAGCACATTCTGTACTTCTCCCAATCCATTAACCAAGCTATCGGATTTCAGTTTATATGCCTTATCGCCCGTAGAAGCGTATAGATAAGACAATGCAGACAAAATATGCCCCGTGGAATGTCCACGCAATTCACAGTCTAATGATTCCCATCCGCCAAGCTTTTTCACGAAAGAATATCCTCCTTCGAGTCCGGCATATGCGCCTGCGGAAGTACGGAAGCTATGTAGTAAACGATCTGTACCCAGCGACATGATCCATTTCGAATCACGTTCCATATTTTGCCTGAACGGAGAATCGAGTAAACGGACATCCTTTAAATCGAAGGCGTATGCTTTTACTTCTCCCTGCAAAGGCAATGTTATCTTTTCCTCGTGCTGACCGGGATAAACCGATTGCGCCATTGCGGCCGCGAAAAAAACTGTTATACAAAGAAAGGTTAGTACTGCTTTATTCATTGTTTTATCTTATTTCGTTTTCTACATTGGCAAGTTGTGAATCTGGAATGGGTCACAAAATAACGCCAGACGAGCACTTCAGTTACATGCCTTACTTGATTCACTTAGTTATATAAAAGCTGCGTTCCACAGGTTCCGCGGATTGTATTTTATCTTTCAAACCGTACTGCCATGCTACTACCGTAACTTTTAACGGGTATTTGGCCCGGGGGGGAATTGGGGTAAAAACCAGCTTGTTTCCCGTAATTTCGGCAGGTCCTTCCTTCACGTAATAGGATACATCCAAACCTTGGTCACTCACGGCATCCAGTATTATCCATTCCGTTCCTTGCGACACATCCGCCAGTCCGGGAAACAGGATATACTGTCTTTCACCTTTTGTCAAAGGGAACGGAATTTTTAAATAGATTTGTTGAACCGCACTTTTATACGTGTTATCTGCCGGGCCCTGTGCATAAAGACATATCCCACCGGTCCGTTTTATGTTATTGAATCCCATTCTATAAAAGCGTAATACAAAAGTGGTGTCATTTACTTTCTCCACAGGGCCATTCACCTTGTGTATCTGTATTTTTCCCTTGGAGTGATCTTGAGCCGGTTTTGAATGCCGGGCATCCGAATAGACCGCCGAAAGAGTAAAGGTGAGGTCATTGCCAATATTTGGCGTAAAGTCGTATTGGGAATGGCTGTCTTCATCGAAATCGAGCCACTTTCCCTCTGAAAGGAAGCTGATATACTGTTTTTTTCTATCGGGAATCTCTTTATAATAATTCTCTGTCACCTCAGCCATTTCTTTGTCGAAATACCAGAAAGCATCGTGTTTATCTCCTTTATAATCGGTATACGCTGCAGGATTCGATCGTTTTTGCCGGTTTTCATGCCAACGTTCGGCAAGCCATCCCTTTTTGGGGTCCAGTTTTATCAGCTCTGCGGGTTCATCCAACGATTGATTTTCCGGCAACCGGTATTGCGCCGCCTTTCGCAGGAAGAGCGTGATATAATCCACGACCTTGTCCGACACGTCGAAATGCCCTTGTCCCCGATCACCCAAAAAAGAGATACAACTTTCGGGGTACATCATTCGAAAAGCCAAGGCCGGATTCACGCGCGCTTCCCACCATTCATATTCCCCTTCTATCATCAGTCCGGGGATGCCGTCAATATTCCGTGTCCTGCCCCATTCGAGATTTTCCCCTCCATATCCTGTCAGATTCGTCCGGGGGGCATCGCCTTTATAAGAGACGACGGCCAATGTCCGCATGGGATTCCAGGCTGCAAAATTCCACGGGAAAGTGGCCATGGCCGAATGGCCTAAAGGAACTATCGGTGCATATCCGATCTCGTGATAACCGCTTGTCTCTGCCAGATCTGCCAGCATCTTGTCAAAAATATCCTGGCAGCCGTTTGTAACATCCCACTGATAATCGATTCCGGGGGCAATCCATATGATGCCAAAATCAAGTTCCGACATCGCCTCCCGGAATCGGGGATGATCGAAAAGCGTCTCTTCACACATATTCTGCTGGCTAACCACAACCGCTTTTACTTGTTTGCAATCGGGGGGAATCCATAAAAAAGCATCGGGATGATCTTTTGTTTCACTGGAAACGTAGCCATCGAGCTTCACCGACCACTGGTATACACCGGCTTTCGTTGAAACAGTGCATAACAAGAGCAACATCAAGAGCAAACGATATTTTTTCATGCGATGTTACAACAGCTGATTTTTCCGGTATCGTTTGTATCTTTTCAACTCTTCCTTGCCGGCTGGTGTAAGATGAATTGCGCATCCGCCGCTTGCTTTCAAGTGAAACGACAGGTCGGTATGACTATCTACAATCACCCGTGTGACACGGACATTCGTTCTTGTCTGCACCGTTTCGTCATCCGTATACAGGTTGGCAACATATTTCTTCCCGTTATCTAAAAAGCTGAGCGAGGTGCTGATTTTTCTCTCCTCGTTGTTTGTCAGCGATCCTACAAACCATTCTTCCCCACTTCTTCGGGCAATGGTCACATACTCTCCAACTTCACCATCCAGCACTTTGGTATCATCCCATACGGTTTTCACCTTGTCGAAAAACTCGATTTCCGGTTCTCCCTGATAAGCCGAGGGTTGGTCATACCAGTACAAAAATTGCAAGGGACTGTAATATACTGCCGCCATGGCCAGTTGATGCGCATGGGTCGTTTTAAGACGCTTATCATAGTAACAGATGGTGTAGTCTGCAGCTCCCGACAAGAAGCGGGTGAAGGGCAAAATAACATTATGGGTGGCATCGGGAAATTCTTCATTTCCTCTGATACCCTCCTGCGTCAGCAGATTGGGATAAGTACGGCTGAACCCTGTGGGGCGGTATTCATCGTGAATATCGACCATGATCTCATATTCAGCGCATTTTCGGATGGCATCATGCAACCAGGTGGACCAATGTTGATTGCCGATTTGCACAAAACCGAACTTGATTCCTTTTAATCCCCATTTCCGATAAAGCGGAAGTAGTTCGTCCAACTGCTGTACCAGTGCACGTTGGTTGACGTACACCCATACGCCGATTCCTTTAGATGTCGCGTAATTGATCAACTTCGGCATATCCAAATCACGATTATCCGCGACAGAAGTGGCGTCTGAACTCATCAACACTTCGGAGCCATACCAACCGGAATCAAGATGGATGTATTGCAAGCCACGTTCTGCAGCAAAGTCGACGCACTTTATCGCATCGGCCTGGGTAAGCCTCGTAACACGAATTACCTTGCCGGGGTTGATCCATGAGGTCTCTTTGATCTCATTCTCTGGATTCAGGTTCATGACAAGATTATTATTCTCAATCAGTTCAGTTGCTTTTTCGGCTGACATGATTACGCGCCAGGGCGTGGCATAGGGGGTAATGACATCTACCGAACTGTACAACGAAGTCTGTAAGGTATTCTCTTTTACCAAACGGAATTTCATGCGGGCATAATCAACCATATCCGCCTCCAGCAGTGCAACTGTCAACCCGTTGGGCAGCTTCATCGTCAGGGGACGCTCACTTTCATCTTTCCAATCGTTCAAGGACAGTAGTTCATAAGGCCCTTGTGCCCAACGTTCATAATACGCCGATGTACGTTCAGGCAGGGTAAACTGTGTCTGCTCTCCCACAATATGGAGAAACAAACCGTTGGTGGCCTCGGGAAAGAAATAACGGAAAGCAACACCTTCATCGTAAGCCCTGACAATGAAATTCATATAATAGTACTGTCTTTTGTCGTAGGCTTGTCCGTGTCCGGCCGCAGAGGCGGTTGAATTACCTTCCGTTTCCGGAGCACCTCCTTTTTGAAACTTCAGCACCAGTTCGTTGTAATGATCTTTAACTTCCTCTCTTTCACCATAAACCGGGCGCCATGTTTCATCAACTGTTTTGTCTTCGACAGCGGTGAGCGAAAGATTTTCACCCCATAGCTTACTGGTATCATTCGGAATTGCCAACGCCGATTCGAAAAGTTGATTCTCGATGAGCAGGCCGAGCTCAGATTCTTCAATCACTGTTTTTCCTTTATACGACAGCGTATAATACATCTGCTTGCGTTCGTCGGGAAACTGTTTCTGGTAAAACGTGAAAAGATAATGGCCATCGGGCGAAAGAAGCTGTTTCCTGGTATCTTCCAGGATAGACTGCGCTCCGGCTTTAGGCAGGGCTGCTATCAATAGCAAGATAAATATACATTTTCTCATCATGGGAATAGGATTATTTCATTTAATTACTCAATAAACGAGACCCCTTTAACATGTTCTCCGATAAAAATACGCGCCATATCACTGGTTTTATACCAGGCCGGTTTACCCGGCATATTGTCAGTAATAAGTCTTCCGTTTATTTTCAGGTTTTCGAAGGTGACATTTTTCACCATTCTGTCGCTGTTGTAACCTGCAACGATCGATAATTCAGCATTACTGCCATTATAATTTATATTTTTAAAATGCACGTTTTCGATTCCCATACCGGGGGCTTCGCAATATTTTTCATTATAAAAGATACGGATGTTAAAGAGTTGCCCCTGACGGAAATCTTCAATTCTGATATCTTCAAACAGCACGTTGCGAATGATGTTGTTGTCACCACCATTAATGGCAAGACAACCCTGATAATCGAGCTGTGCTTCCTTGTGATCCAGAATGTCAATGTTCCGATAGACCAGGTCCTCAATAATATCAAAGTTTTGTGCATTGCCATGTATACCAATCATGATGGGGTGCGCCACATCAGCCCACAGGGTAGAATTTTCCATCACAATATTGCGGCACCCCCCTTCGAACCCTTTTCGTGTAGCATACACCGTTGTACAGTCATCTGAATTGCGGCAGAATACACGATCAAAAAAGACGTTGTTACTGGCAAAAACATTCAGACCATCTCCCCATCCATAGTAGCTGATACTTTTCACATTCCGGATGGTCACTCTGTCCGAGCCTCCCGTTGCACACTGTGTGGTAAAGATTCCCTCCACTCCGATATTCTTCGAGTTGGCAATATGTACGCCCATTTTGACGGTATGTTCCACCATGCCGCTGCCTATCACGTTTACATTTTCGGCATTTTGTATCAGCAACTGTCCCCGAAGAATGGCTCCCCCGTCAATATAGACTGTCTTGTTGGAAGGAACTTCGAATTTGTTGTCCTCGAATTCATGGATACCGGGGCCAAAGAATATCACATCCGGATCGTTCCTGTCCGGTATATTTTCTATCATCGGGTTGGCAAAGAGATGCAGATTATGGAAAATATCATCATTTACTTCTACCGATAGATTACGTGGCTGATCCAGTTTAAAAGTCAGTCTGTTTCCTTCAACTGTTGGTTCTATTCCATAAGAAAGGGGTCTAATTCTGGTTTTTCTAATAGGTCCGTTGTTGAACGTAACAGACACTTCCACTTCTCCCGAAAAATCGAAATAAGCCATAGATGCCTCTTCCACATGATGTTTTGTTTCGCGGACTTCGTCTACTTTTATAAGGTGGTTCGGCACCTCCATCCACTCTTTACCGGCTTGCCTAACACGAACTGAAAAATTCTGGTTAAGTAACGCACCCTGTGGAGCGGTATATGTTACCAGTTTGTCATATGAATATAAAGAGACTGAAAATATTAACAATAAGAATAGTATTGTTGCAAACTTAACATTCAAAACATCTCTTTTCATAATACATCCACTTTATCGTGATCAAAATTTAGTGAATTAAACTAATCCAATGCAAACATCAAAGTTCCAAAACCGAGATGATCATATCCCCCACTGTTAGGCCCGTAGTCACCACCTCCTCCTTCGGGTTGAGTCTGCTGTACACCCATTGCGGTATAGGTTGCTGCCAATTTTTTCACTTTTGTGTAGTGATAGTAAGCCGCTGTCCAAATTGGGCGTACTCCCCCACGACCGGACGAACTAATAGCAGTATGAGTCTCGGATTGTGCACAGTTGACCGCATAATATCGTGTATATGCTTCGAAAGGAACATCAAGTTGAGCAACATTATATTTTGCAGTGTATTCAGTAGCTTTTAAGACTCTGTTGTTATCCAATCCATAAAAGTCGTCTCCCTGGTTCCAAGTCAACTTGCAAATTGTGCCCAACAAACCTATTACCATCAAAGAATGCCCTTGATCTCTACCACTTTCCTGTAATTGAGCTAATCCGGCGTTTTCATCTTTAAAAACATGATTGATGGCTTTGAAAAAATTGCCGTTACCATTTCCTTTTTGTAAATAATTAACCGCATAATTATACATGCTTCGGTTATCTGTCAAAACACTGATTGCAATCACTGATGCAAGATTGCAAAGATCCCAATTAGCCCAATAATGCGAGTCACAAGTTCCCCAATGCGATTTTAAAAAATCCATATTCAGATTGTAAAAAACATCTATCATCCATTGCTTGTACGATTCTAAATCTTTTACTGCCCAACCTGCATAATCTCTTAATAGCTCTGCGGCTATGGCGAACTGATATCCATAAATACCAGCTGCCAAAGCAGTATTTGAATTACCGCTAATTCTTTCACAGGTGCTTGCCCATGAATTAAGAATATTGATCCCTGCTTGTGCAAATGAGTCATCACCACTGATTCTCCATCTTAACGCCAATTGATAAGCTGCTGCAGCATCGTTCATTGCCCGACTATAATTATCAGGCTCCGGTTCTTCACGACTATTACCGCCTCGAATCAATTTCACAACGGGATTTGCTTTCCATGTAGCTTGGGCCCTGGGATTGCTGGTAAGTTTATTCCAACCGGACAGCCATGGCTCTTCACCTGCTGATATCTTTTGACGAACGCGCTTGAAATCTTCTTCGGTATGTAAACCTCCCCGCTTCATTGGAACAGAGGGTGTCAACGTATCAATATATGTCATCTCAGGATCTGGGTCAGGACCAGGAGGAGTAACAGATGAGCCTTCTTCATTATTCCCAGACTCTTTCGCGCACATGGTAAAACCGGTTAGTAACCCTATGATTAACAGAGACAGTGCCCTTGTTCTTATAATTGCAATTGTTTTCTTATTCATATTTTTATCTTCGTCAATGATTAATAGATCCAGCAATTGTCCAAATTCAGACTTGCTAAAAACACCATTGAGATCAATTAAGTACCAAATATTCAGTATTTAAGATCTGTATTTTCCTGTTTCACAATATATCACTTCGTCTATATTATATCCTTATTCCGGTAATGTAATGATCGGCGAAGGTATTATACCCCATTTTTTATTGGGTTTGGGACCAAGTTCCAATTCAAGTATACCGCCATTGGCAAATTCATGATGATAGAACCAACAACGATTCACCGGTTTATCATTAAGTTTGCTTTTTTGTATATACATGTTCTTTTCGGGATCATTTTTGGTTTGGATAATAAATGTTTTTCCCGGATAATAGTCATTATTCAGATATATAGTCACCTTTTCAAATAGAGGCGTCGTGATTTCATAAATAGGATTTGCAGCTGCGCCACCATTCATTTCAAACAGACCGATACCCATCAGTACACCCAATGCTCCCATCTGTCCCTGATCTTCGTCATCCTTATAACCTCCGTATGGTGTAATATCGTCATATTCATCTTTTACACGACGCACCCAATACTGCGTTAACCATGGTGCACCGGCATAATTAAACATATGTGCCATTCCGGTTCCGGGCTGGTTGCCATAATCAGTCCAATTTGCGTTTTCGTCCCGTTCTCGTGGATTTCGCAGGAACCCTTTCGAGGCTGACCGTTCAAAAGCTTTGTTAAGTCGATCAACAAAATGCTTGTTACCACCCATCAGTTGAA
Source organism: Proteiniphilum sp. UBA1028 (assembly GCF_002316955.1). Lineage (NCBI taxonomy): Bacteria > Pseudomonadati > Bacteroidota > Bacteroidia > Bacteroidales > Dysgonomonadaceae > Proteiniphilum > Proteiniphilum sp. UBA1028. The sequence continues at coordinate 32,086 of NZ_DCEN01000035.1, read as the reverse complement.
TAATCCCGGCCATATCATGTGGTACAAAATAGGAGTAGATCGCGGCATTGCTCTCACAAAATCCTTTTAATGCCAGCGGATCGAATTCATCAATCCAGGAACCGTTTTTATTTCTGGGGTGAATATATCCCGATGCAGGATTCCAGAGATTACGATAGTTTTGTGAGCGTTTCATAAAGAAACGGTAATCCTCTTCGTTGCCCATTGTTTTGGCTATTTGTGCCAGTGACCAGTCTTGATAGGAGTATTCCATGGTCATCGCGGCAGAAGCCTCACTGTGGATAGTGACAGACGGCCGATCTTGTGGTACATAACCCAGGTCCACGTAATAATCCATGCCTCCACCTGTGGCTCGTTTACGGTGTTCGTATCCTGAATGGTCGCGCGTACCGCCCGGGAAAGCGTTCTTGCGCAATCCTTCATACATGAGCTCGGAACTGTAATTACGAATACCTTTGTTATAGGCCGTAGCGAAAAATGGAGTGGAAGGATCGCCGATCATGACAAAGGTATAATTTCCTCCCGACGGCCCGCGTGGGATTAATCCTCCATTTTGGTACATATCTACCATCGTATTACAAAAAGCATCCATTACTTCCGGATAAGCCATCGACCAAAGAATATTAAGAGACCAGTGGCTACCCCACCAAGCGTCAAAATTGAGATGGGGGAAAAGAGGTTTCCCTTTATTATCTAACCGCACTTGGCGAACACGTGGATAATCACCCGTCATATCCATATATTTCCCGTCGATATCACTTAGTGTACGACGTCCAAGCAGCGCATGCCACAGGTCAGTATATAGTTTTACTTTCCGTTCGTAAGTACCGCCTTTCACTTCAATACGGCTAAGCATTTCGTTCCATTCATCATACGATTCCTGCTTTACTTTATCAAAATCCCAATGCGGTATTTCATCACGAAGATTCTTTTGTGCCTGCTCCACACTGACGTAGGAAATACCAACTTTGAAGCGGATAATTTCGCCTTTCGCCGTACTGTAATGAACTGCCATTCCTGAGTTATGACCCGATATACGTTCGGGATTGATTGATTTACGTACCAGGGTGCTGTCTTTCCACATCCGTATATCATTGAATGGTTTATTAAATTCCATATAAAAGTAAACTGGAGTGTCCTTTGGCCGTCTACCTGTACGTTCCATGATTTCGTAACCCGCAATCTCAGTATCAGTCACTTTCCAGGCCTCGGCGTGTGCTTTAGGACCATGTGCCAGGTAAGCACCGATATCTATCAGGATATAGGACTCGTCACTTTCTGGAAAGGTATATTGATGAAAACCTACTCGGGTGGAAGAAGTCAGTTCTGCCCATACATCATAATCCGAGAGGTACACTTTATGATATCCCGGTTTGGCAATTTCTCCTTCGTGGGTAAACTTCGATTGATAAATATCCATTCCTTTGTGCCCTTTGAATTCACCCACTGTGGGCATAACGGCCACGCCCGACATCTGCCAGGCATGAATATGACTGAAACAGCGAATATGTTCACTACCGTACAAATAACCCGAGTTCCATGAAGATTGGGTATCGGTATCTGGACTCAGGTTTACCATACCGAATGGTCTCGATGCCGAACTAAAGAAGAACCAACGTGATTTATAGCTATCGACAAAAGGATTTACCAGATCGACGGGTTTTTGCGCATAAAGTATCTGAGCACTAAGGCACAAAGACAAAAAGAGATATCTGACAAAATAATGCATGTTCGATTTAGATTTTATATCCTATTTCAATCAAGTATCTCCGTTATCATGATCGCTTGTCCGCCTGACGGCTGAAGATTTGCCTCAAGAACCGATTCATGAGTCACTTTTATCCTCTTTATACCAACCTTTGTACGTGTTTTAACTTTTGGATCATCTTCATAAATATGGGCAGTATAGGTTTTTCCCGGTTCAAGGAAATTAAGAGAAGTGAATAATTTGCGCGGTTCGGTATTGGTGATACTTCCTACAAACCAGTCTCTTCCGCTTCGACGTGCCATTGTAATATATTCTGCCGGTACTCCTTCAAGCACTTTGGTATCGTCCCAAACGGTAGGTACTTTATCAAAAAATTCCAGTTCGGGTTCATCCTGACTCTCTGAGGGCTTGTCGTACCAATAGACATATTGCAATGGACTGTAATAGATTACAGACAATGCCAACTGATGCGCAGGAGTAGTACTGAGTAAACGAGCTTTTACTAAACCTTGCGATTTTTCAGGAACATCTTTACCCGAGAAATCCCGACGATAATAACAGATGGTATAATCGGCTGCACCTTGTGTGAAACGGGTGAAAGGTAGGAGTGCGTTGTGTGTGGCATCAGGAAACTCTTCATTTCCACGGATACCTTCCTGGGTCATCAGATTTGGATAAGTCCGACTAAATCCTGTGGGGCGGTATTCATCATGTATATCGACAACTAATCCATACTTGGCACATTTTGCGACCGCCTCATGTAACCATTTGGTCCACAGATGAGAACCTACCTGAACAAATCCAAATTTTAAACCGTCTACTCCCCAGCTTTTATAAAGTGGCAATATTTCATCAAGTTGGTTTGATAAAGCTCGCTGGTTAACATATAAAATCACCTTTTTATTATTTTTTTTCGCATAAGCAATTGCTTCATGCAAATCGAATGCACCATATTTAGAGTTTCGGATCGAATCGAAAGCAACAGTGGTAGCATCCGACTTCCAGTTATTTTCCGGTCCATACCATCCTGAGTCGAAATGAATATACTGTAAATTCCTTTTTACTGCAAAATCAACAACCGCTTTTGCTCCTGCTGTTGACAGGGTAACCTCACGCATCACTTTTCCCGGTGTGATCCACCAAGGATTCTCTATAATGGAAGGAGGATTCAGATTCAACAGAATATCATTATTTTCAATTAGTTCACCGGCCTTTTTCGCTGCCATGAGAACGCGCCACGGAGTAGCAAAAGGAGCAATCTCGTCCACAGAACCATACATTACGTTATTGATGGTGTTGGGTTTGTCTCCCAAAGCAAATTTTGTTCTTACATAATTCACCACTCCCGCTTCGGTAAGCAACAAATAATTATTTTCCGGCAGTTCCAAGACAAGCGGCCGCTCGCTTTCTCCCGGCCATCCATATAAAGGAAGCAACTCGTAAGAAGTTTGTGCCCGGGGAGTATACCAGGCTTTTGTTCCCTCAGGAAGGGTATATTGGGTATATTCATCGGTTATATGAAGATATTCTCCACCTGGAAAAATATATCGAAAAGCAACTCCCTCATCATATGACCGTATTTCTAGCTGTAATGTCCGTCTTTTATTATCATCAGAAACCAGATCAATAACACAACCATTATAATGATCTTTTACTACAGACCGTTCTCCGTATACAGGGTACCACGTCTGATTAACAGTATCCCGGCTTATATTTCCTATTTTTACATTTTCCTTCCATTCACCATTACCATTTATTCCTAATAGTGACGGATAAATAACCCGATTCCCGTTGAAATCGACAGTAAACCATAAATGGTTTTCTTGTTCAAAAACTTTTACAGCATACCTGCTGTCCGGCGATTGTAGTGAAACCTCATTCGCAAACAGGCTATAATAACTGAAAATCGACAGTATAAAAATTTTAATAATTCTCATATTCCTTTTTTTATATTTCTCGTATATAAATTGCAAAACCTCCACTGGGTAATGAGGATAAAAATAGTTTATCTTTATAAGTAACTTTCTTCTTATGCTCAACCATCACACCACTTCCGTCTGACTTATCCTCAAGCTTCTTTAAACGAATCAACGCCTCGATATAATAATAATCGGCATAAATTATTGAAGCATCGATTTCGTACCCGTTGGGTAAATTCCCGGTAGAATGGAGAAGAAAGGAAGTATTAATATTCCTACTCTGGTAATCAGCTGATGATAAGCTAATCAGTATTTTTTCTGCAGCGGAACGATACTTGTTACGTTCTTTACCCTCTGTCAACATAGACATCTCAAGTAATGCAGAAGCGACAATTGCAGCGGCAGAGGCGTCTTTTGGTTCATCAGGAATATTAGGAGCATCAAAATCCCAGTAGGGAATCATATCTTCAGGTAAGCGCTTCAAATATATATCTGCAGCTGTTTGAGCGGTTTTAAGAAAACGAGGGTCTTTTGTTTCACGGTAGGCCATAGTAAATCCATAAATTGCCCATGCTTGACCACGTGCCCACATAGAAGAATCATTATATCCTTGATGGGTAACCCCCTTTATAAATTCTCCGGTTAGATCATTATAGACAATCACATGATAACAACTTCCATCAGGACGAAAATGGTTATTCATTGTGGTTTCTGCATGTTTATAAGCTATGTCATAAAAATACTGCCCACCACCATTCTTAGCTGCCCAGAACAGTAATTCCATATTCATCATGTTGTCGATGATCGTATTGTGCGGCCAATCCATTCGTTGTACCATATTTGGCCATGAAAGAAATGTTCCGACATTGGGATTATAGAGTACAGACACTGAGTCGGCAGCCCGTAACAGGGCATCTTTATACTCCTGAGATTTAGTTAGCCGGTATCCGTTACCAATACTGCAATAAGCGAGAAATCCCACATCATGGCTTCTGGCTTTTCTTGTTGCAGGCGGAATGATGGAATGAGTGAAAGAGTCTGCCTCTGCTCTCCATTTTTCATCGCCTGTGTATTCATAAATATACCAGAGGATACCCGGCCAGAAACCGCTTGTCCATGATCCGGCACGAGTGAAGTGCCATTCATTTTCGCCCGAATTGATATTATTGGGCATACACTCATAGTCAGACGTCAGTGCGAGTGTCTTAGAGACTTGATCAACGCAATAATCGAGGTTTGAATTAACGTTAATCTCACTTTTTTTCTCGCAGGAGATGACGCAAATAAGCAATAAAATCCACTTCAAATAGCATATTTGGTGCAACGTTATCATATGGAATAGAAAAATTAGATTTTCATTTCGATTTATCGATTCTCACCATAAATGCTGGAATAACATGTGGTATTATTCCAATGCAAATAATAGAGTACCATATCCTGGATGATCTGCTGTCCATGGTTGGCCTTCTGGTCGTAACTTTTCGGCTGCCATGCGTATGTAGAATGGATTTAACTTCATCCTTTTGTGATAATGATTTAAGGCGATCTCAAAGACACCTCTCCAATTACCACGATCTTGATCAGCAATTTTTACGTGATGATATTTTCCGGTTCGGTCTAACCATTCATTAAATGGGACGTCAAAACCTAAATTATATTTTGCAGTGTATTCGAAACCTTTCATTAATCGGTTATTCTCTGCACTATATAAATCCAGACCTTGATTATATGCTACTTCACATGCTTCGGCCAAACAACCAAGACCGAACATTGTATGTCCTTGATCGCGTCCGCTTTCCTGGCATTGACCAACCTCATTTATAATGTAGTGGGTCAACCGTCCATTCCCCTCGCCTTTATAATAATAATTGACCGCTCTATCAAACATGCTTTTGTCATTCAGAAAAACTCCGAATGCCATCATTCCCTTGATGCAGGCTGCGTCCCAATTTCCATTTGCAAACGTTGCAAAATTTTCAATTACGGGATAGAAGACATCTCTGACCATTGTTTCAAAAGATGTGATATCTCCATCTTTCCAACCTGCATTTGTATAACGGATGATTTCTGCAGCATTTACGATCAGGAAACCACATAAAGGACTCATCAATTCTTTATCTCTATTGATTATTCCTTTTAATTTACTTGAGTAGCCGTTCATAATTTCAATTGACTTTTCAGCATGTTGTTTATTTCCTGTTATGACCCATTGAATGGCATTGTAATAAGAAGCCAAACAATCATCTTCAAATTCCTTTTTATGCAAATTCGACTCACCAAGCTTTGACCCGGTACGAGAAACAAACTCATATGGGCCATTCATCTTGTAGTTACATGAAGCTCTAAAATCTGTATTAAAAAGCTCATAACCGGATTTCCACGGTTGCCTTTTTTCCGCCACAGTTGTCTTGATCCTTTTTAAAGATTCAGAATTGTGAAGAATTCCGGGATGAATAAAATCCTGAGCTATCAAGTGAACACAAAAAAACAAGGAAACAATTATGATGAAAATCCTATTCATGTTTTGCTTAAAATTTAATATGCCAATCCAGTATGCTCTTACTTCAATATAATCAAATAATTGAGGTTTGTTTCTCATAATATTTATACATATAAAATATTCAAAAGGAAGGGGATTTTATTCCCTTCCTTTTGATAATCGTTCCACTTACCAACCAGGATTATTTATAATCTCATTGCTATTTTCGAGAGAATTGATCCAAGCTAATGGAATAGGTCTTAAGTAATACTTAGTAGCATTTTCTGTTAACTGAGTCTGAATATTACCGACAATATTCATTGTATCCCAATTATACTTCCTTACTCTTTCTATTAACTTCCCAGTCCTTTGAAGATCATTCCAGTGAGAAACTTCTCCAAATAACTCCATGGAACGTTCATTTAATATCATATCAATTGTTACTGTTGTTCCTTCAGGAAATACCAGTGAGTTTGTCACTTTTTCAACTCTTTTTCGTATTGCATTTAAATGTGAAAGTGCATCTGCGTTATTACCCAACTTTAAGGCAGCTTCAGCGGCTATTAAATATGTTTCTGCTAAACGAAAAACATAAATGTCACGTGTACCTGTTGACGCCCCGCTTTCTAAATAATTAGTATTGGCATCTTTAAATTTCCAGACTGGTAAAAATGTTCTACTATTTAGATTTGAAGTTTGATATGAGGTAACGAAATATTCATCTTCTGAATAATCTTCTGGATTACCACTAGGAAAATTATAGACCAAGTATTTCACTTTAGATTTGTCGTTTTCTGTCCAATATTTGAATTTTGGATCGGAAGGTACTGGAAAATAAATCACAGTATCTCCTAATGAAAAGGTTCCTTTAACCGGTTGTACACATTGGAACCAGTTTTTTCCCGTATTTTTCCCGTCTATTGACGTAGCAGGATTTTCATTGAGTGTACTCATAAACGTAACTTCAGCTCTTCGATCTTTTTGCCAATCAAAAAGTAAATATAAATATTTAGTAGGTAGATAAGTCGCATCATCATTACCGTAATAACTATCTTTGGCTAAACCGGGGTATCCTTCCCTATATGGAAATAAAAAGTATTTGGGCATCGAATTACCTATTCCACTAACAGCATCTTTTCCATATTGAACCGAGAAAATGATTTCGTCATTAACTTCAGTGGCTTGCCGATGCACATCTTTAAAATCTTTTAATAATGTATGACCAGATTTAGTTATTATATCTGTTGCATCGTTATAAGCATTCTGAAAATCAGATGCTTCTGCAATAGGTAAATAACCACGGGTTAAATACACCAGTGATCGTAAGTGTTTTGCAGCAGATGCGGACAACCTGCCATAACTATTCCCTGATTGTCTTAAAGGTAAAATAGATATTGCATCATTCAAATCCTTTAAAATTTGGTTATATATTTCTGAAGAAGGAGTTCTCGTCGCTGTTGAAATAGGGCCTTTCGGTTCTTCAAGCATTAATGGTGCATCACCCCAGTTACGTACTATGTGGAACAAGTAAAGAGCTCTAAGAACTTTTGTTTCAGCAACACGTTGTGAAATAATTTTTTCATCCAATCCTTTTACTTTTTCTGCTCTTTCAATAGCTGCATTTACGTTTTTAAGTGATGAGTATAAAGTATTCCAAACATTTTTGACACTTCCGTCGTTTGAATCATAGTTAATAGTATATTGATTCAGATTGTTGGTTGATATAACATTATTTTGAGTAATAATATCAGTACCAAGCCATTGCAAATTCTTAAAATCTTTGCTATCATAAATAGATCTTAAATCTGCATAACAACCATTTATTAATTTTTCGTAACCATCAGCAGTAACAAACAAATTATCCGCTGTCTGGCTAGACCAATTTACTTCATCCAGAAAACCACTACATGCAGTCACTAATGAAATGAGTGTGAAGGATACCAAAAAGTTCCTCAATCTAGAAAATGTTCTGTTTTTCATTTCGTTATATTTTAAATGAAATTACATATTTGAGTTTAAATTATCTTATATAAAAATATCATTCAATTTATTGAGCAATATTTAATTAAAAGTAATATTAAGGCCTAGGAGTGCAGTCATTGACATCCATGAGTCGTTACCGATTGTACTTGAAGGATTTTCTGGGTCAAACCCATTGAAACTAGTAAAAGTAAATGGATTTTGTATTGTAGTATAAACTCTCAATTTATTGATATTAAGCTTATTTAAAATCGATTTCGGCATATTATAACCGAGTGTAATATCAGATATTTTTAAAAAATCACTATTCGTATATACATTCGATGCATTATTTCTATAGGGGCCTTGATTGGAGGGTTGTGCCCAGTCATTGGTCTGGTTTTCAGGAGTCCAATAATTTACTTTTGCATTTTTAAAATTATGTTGGTTACTTTCTCCTGCATAGTAAACCAGGAATTGATTTTTATCCGTAAGACCCGTCCTCCAATACATATGGAACGATAAATCAAAATCTTTATAATTAAACAGGTTAGTCATACCTCCTATCCAATCAGGAGATCTTTTACCATAGATTGTTCTGTCTTTGTCACCATGTATTACCCCATCATTATTAAAATCTCTGACTTTCCACTGCCCTGGAGTTTGTCCATATTTAGCTGCCTCTTCCTTTTCATTTTCTTGCCAAACTCCTATTTCTTCATAGATCCAGTTTATTTTTATTGGCTGACCGATAAACCATTTATTACTGTAATCTCCTTGCATTCCTTCAAGTTGAGGAGAGTATTTACCTAAATCTTCTTTGTATGCCAAGTCTACAATCATATTTTTATTGTAAGCCAATGTAAAATTGGTACTCCAATTAAACTCTTTAGTTTTAATGTTGTTTGTATTTAGAGTCAATTCGAATCCTTTATTCCTAGAAGAACCCACATTCGCCGGGACCGATGAATAACCTGTATGTGTAGCTATTAATTTATTCATAATGAGGTCTGTTGTCAATCTATTGTAATATTCAAGAGATGCTGAAATTCTATTATTAAACAAACCTAAATCCAGACCAACATTATATTCCGAAGTTGTCTCCCAGCCAAGACTTGAATTACCTAATGAGCCTGGAACATTCCCATTCGCCAGATCATTACCAAACATATAATATGTTGTTCCTGAAATATTTGCAGAAGTGGAATAAGGACCGACAGAATCATTTCCTGTAGAACCATAACTAACCCTCAATTTCATATTTGAAATGGTGGATTGGTTTTGCATAAAATCTTCTTGTGTTATCCTCCAAGCAAGCGCAACAGATGGGAACAACGACCATTTATGTCCTTCAGAAAGTTTTGAAGAACCATCATAGCGAGCACTTAAAGTCAATAGATACTTTTCGTTATAATTGTAATTAACTCTTCCTAAGTATGAAAGTAATGATTGTCGCGAATAATTAGAAGTTAATTTATTTACTGTACCGCCACCTAGATTATACCAAAGTGATCTGAATCCTAAGTCCTTTACATCTCCATATAATTCCTCAATTTCATACTGTTGCATACTAATAACACCAGTAAAATCAATCCCATGTACCCCTCTAGTGAAATTATAATTGAGAATATTATCCCACACCCAATTATAATCATTGGTGTTTCTCATATATGCTGTGGGCTTATTAGTGCCTTGCAAAGCTTTACTCCATGTATCCCTAAATCGTCCCTCTCTATCTGATGTCAAATATGGAGCAAAAGAAGTTTTCAATTCTAATCCTTCGATAGGATTAATCCTTAAATATACATTGCCTAATAAATTTAATCCCTTACTTTCTTGTACTATATTATTTTGAGTAATGAAAGGGTTAAAAATTCCATTTGAAGAAAATTTTTTAATTTCTTCTCCTGTAACTAGGCTATATGGGTGCTGCGTTTGTCGAGCACGATGAATATCTTGAAACAAGTCGTTATTTCCTATATTGTTTATATATGTTGTTAAATAAAGTGTACCTCCAAAACCCAAATACTTATTAGTAGAAATATCTATTGAAGATTTTAAATTGTACCGTTTATAATCCTCATACTTCATGAATCCTTCTTCATTATAATATCCAGCTGATAATGCATATTTGGCATGTTCTGTACCACCAGCAGCTGAAATCGAATGATTTGTTTGAATAGCATTTCTAGTCAACGCATTAACCCAATCAAAATAGTTCCGGTCTTGAACAGCTTTAAGCTCTGAGGGATCGGTAAATATTTGTTCATCCGTCTTATAAATTCCTTTATTCTTTGCTCTGTAAGATTCACGAACCATTTGAACCCATTCATCACCATTCATAAACTCTGGCATATTTGTCGGAGATTTTATTCCAAAATACCCATCGTAAGAAATCATTGGCTTACCTAAAGTTCCTCGTTTAGTGCTCACAATAATAACACCATTTGCACCTCTTGAACCATAAATTGCAGTAGCTGAAGCATCTTTAAGAACGTCTATTTTTTCAATATCGATTGGATTTATTAAGCTTAAATCTGATCCAGGTATGCCATCAATGACTACTAAAGGTGCATTAGATTTTGAAATTGAACTTAAACCTCTGATATCCATAGAATATCCTCCACCAGGTTTGTTATTGTTGCGTACAATATTTACACCTGATACGGTTCCCTGGATAGCATTAATCGGATTAAATTTTCCACTTCTTACAATATTTTCAGTTGTAACAGATGAAATAGCTCCTGTTAAATCTGACCTTTTCATTGTTCCATAACCTACAACCACAATTTCATCAAGCAGTTCTGTGTCCTCATTTAAGACAATGTTGTAAGTAGTTCTACCTGTGATAGGAATCTCTTGAGTCTTATATCCAATATAAGAAATCACTAAAGTTCCTTCATTGGGAGCATTTAAGGCAAACTCACCATCTATACCGGTGACAGTACCGATAGAGGTTGACTCTTTCACAAGAATGGTTGCTCCGATTACAGGTTTACCCTGATTATCGGAAACTGTTCCGGTCACTCGTTTTACTTGGGCATTAATCGATGATATACAAATGATTAATCCACATGTTAACAAAAATCTTAACTGTTTCATAAATAATAAAAGGTTTATAATAGATACTTTAACAACTCTTGATGGTTTCTTATTAATAAGTTATTTTCACTAACTCAGTGTTCGGTAAAAAATTCAGTTATAAAAAACCACAAAGGATTAATTCACATTTTATTTACAAATATAAAGATATCACTTGTTAGAGGAATCGTTAAAAAACGAAAAATATGTCTCACACAATCCTTTAGGACAAAATATATACTATATCATTATTATACAATAAATTATACAAAAATGAAAGTTAGTATCGAAAAATTATTTGAGACTCGAAACAAATCATTATAAGTTTATTTTAACATTAAAAGGTCAACAAAGAGGTCGCACTACTGTGACGAAACGAAGCA
>NZ_DCEN01000035.1:0-20364 GCF_002316955.1 Proteiniphilum sp. UBA1028 | reverse complement strand
CTCTAAATTAACGACGCTTCTCCTCATACCTACTAAAAGTATGGAGTGTAAAAAACTCAGGTTTGGTAAAACATGGAGTAAAGATAAATACTTATTGAATGATTCTTTTGAATTCCTATATCAAAAGAATAAATTGTTGGATTAATTACCTCTTAGACTCTTTATATATTCATATGGCGTTATGCCTGTGCTCTTTTTAAAAGAGCGGAAAAAGGAAGCCCGGGAACTAAATCCACATAAATCGGCTAACACTTCGAGGGTATATCTGGAAAAAGTATCTTCGGCCACTAACTTCTTAAATTCAGCAATGCGCCATTCATTCACAAAATCATAATAAGATACACTTAGATACTGATTAAAAAGATAAGACAAAGAATGTGATGAAGTATGAAGTGCATCAGCTAAATCTCCTATTTTAAGCTCTTTATTCATGTAAGGTTTTTCATCCTGCATATATTTATTTAGTGCCTCATGAAGGGCATCGCACTCTTCGGTACTTATCCGATTCATCTTGTATTTTTCCTCTTCTTTATCCGACAAATCAGCCTCGAGTGCATTATCACCCTGATTTACATCAACTTTATTCTTTAATAATATGGTAACATAATATAGCAATGCAATCAATAAAATGCCAAACAATAAAATCAGAAAAGTACGGGATTTAAAAAACGGAGATTGTCTGATCTTAATGGCAAAGGAGACTTGAGAATCTTCATTTCCCGGAATACGCATACGAAATATATATTTTCCCGGAGAAAGGTTGAAATATGAAATCTCATTTTGTCCGGTTATAAACATCCAGTCACCGTCTATCTTATCCATTTTATATTCAACGAGTATAGCAGAGGGATTGGTATAGGATAAATCTGAAAAACGGAATACAATATTATTCTGATCGTACTCGAATATGGCCTGCTTTTCCTCTATTATACTTTTAAGTTCTTTTATTGATAAAGAGTTGCCATTGACAAGCAGATCGGAAAGCACAAGAGTAGTAGAAGGCTTCTGCTCTGTTTCGGGAATATTAGCTGGATCTACGTACAACAATCCCTTGGAATTTCCAAACCACAATATCCCATTCTGATCCCTATATGCCGTATAATGGGTAAAGGTAGGGGATGGAATACCGTGCATATAATTGAATACGGTGTACTTTTCATTACAGAAACGTACAAGCCCCCCATCTGAAGTGAGCCAAATGCACCCCGAATCATCTTCCACGATGGAGGTATAGATATTCGCCTGAAGAGCGGGCAACTTATTGATTCTGGAAAATGATTTCATGCTGAGATCGGAAATAAAAAAATCTCCTTTTTCAGGAAGAAAGTAAAGCCGGTGTTGCCTGTCTTCATACATGACATGAATCTTCTCTTTATGAAAAAAATCGGGCGGAAACAAATTTGTCCTGACACTTTCGGTATTGGAATCGAACAACGCCAATCCATTGTCAGTACAAAACCATCCTTTGCCCTCTGAATCGAAAAAAACCTCGTACACATTCCCCTCGGGTAATTGAGAGTTCGTACTGGTGAACAATGTTATTTCATCTTTCAAACTATGATAGCGAATTACACCTTGAGAGGATCCAATCCACATGTCCCCTTGCTTATCCTGACGAAAACAAAAAATATGCCCATTTTGTAATACTTCATGATTCTCACCAGAATAACGACGAATTTCCAGTGATTTGGGATTTAAAATATACATTCCGGCACCATACGTCCCTATATAATATTCATCGCGATAATACGTAAGGGAAAGAATTAAGTCGGATTGCAATACAGACCGGTTGAAATATTTTACTCTCTTTTCTTTCTCATTGATGAAATAAAGACCATCTCTGGTTCCAATAAGTTTTTCATGGCCATTCATCACAAAAGAACGTACCGTTAAATTAAGAGAGTTAAAAACAGAATCTGATTTATACACTTTAAACAAACCGGATTGATAAAGGCTATAATCCAAGCCATCCTGGTAATAGCCAATCCATATCCTCTGCATCCTGTCCACTAATAGCGAATAGACAGAATTAGAACGAATACTTTCCGGATTATTTACGTCGTGGCGCAAACTTTGTATAATTTCTTTTTTACGATGGGAGAGAAAAAAGATCCCGTTCCCGTCAGTCGATGCATAAATCATATCATCTCCATCTGTTGAAATAGAGGATATAATATTTGATCCGACATCGATAAAATTCGAAAACCGTTCTGTTTGAATATCGAAACGGATTATGCCGGCATTATAAGTTCCGAGATAGAGCGTATGATCCAGATACGTGATATTTCTGAAATTTGCTTTTATGGAAAAGTTGTCCGGATAGCTGTACTCTCTTACTTTTTTATTCACAGCATCATACATAATAACACTGCTTGTAGTTGCCAGCCATAATAATCCGGAATCATCCTTGGTTATACCTCTGATGTTGTTCGAAGAAGAAAAGGGATTGTCGTTTAAGTTTATCTGCTCGATAGTTGAAGAATCATACACGTAAAATCCACGCTCTGTTCCAATGTATAAATGGTTATTGCCGTCAAACAAAAGGGTATTCACCGTATGACTTATCGTTTCAGGGACAATTCTGATCAAATGTCCCGTACTTTCATCCAGTTTCCATAAACCAAGTGCGTTACCAACCCAAATTTGACCGTTTCTTGTTTCACAAATTGTATTGATTCTTATGCGTTGTTCCTGTAAAGTATTTTCAAAAGGAAAATGTTTAACCTTTATTCCATCGAAGCGATCCAGTCCTTTTCCCGTGCCCAGCCAAATAAATCCTGTTGAATCCTGAAAAATTACATTTACCAATAAATCAGAAAGCCCATCCGTTTTCGAGATTCCTTTAAATACGTGTGAGTATCCAAAAGAATAACACGCTGATATATTAAATATTATAGCAAATAAACAACACTTAAAAATGTTTATTTTCATTATAGGGGAATAATTTACTTACAAATTCAGGATAAGATTTTAAAAATAAATAATCAATGGCCCGATTCTTACACTCAAATTCTTTACCAAGTAACAAATATATAAAAATTCTTTGTGCATCGGCTGCAGAATATTGGACAAAAATTTGAAAGGATCAATTCACCCCCTTTCTCCGTTAGAACAAATCAGACACACACAACAAACATCCATAAACCTATAGTTCTGCCTATTACATCTCTATTATTAATTTTAAATGGTGTAACATTCACCCAATATCTTCGAGATAAACTGAACAACAAAATGCTTTGAGTTATTTTTTGTATTTTTGCACTTTCTATATACAAAAATCAAACGACAAAGGGTTCCGCCTTCGGAATCCTTAAAAAAACCAGGTAATCAGAGATGGAGATTGCAAGCAAATACAATCCTGCAGAGGTAGAAGAGAAGTGGTATACGTACTGGATGGACAACAAACTGTTCCACTCCGAACCGGATGACCGGGAACCCTACACCATCGTCATTCCGCCGCCCAACGTGACGGGTGTGCTGCACATGGGGCACATGCTTAACAACACCATTCAGGACGTTCTGGTACGTCGTGCACGCATGCAGGGTAAAAATGCCTGCTGGGTGCCGGGCACCGATCATGCTTCCATTGCTACCGAAGCCAAGGTGGTCAACAAACTGGCTTCGAAGGGAATCAGAAAAACCGACCTTAGTCGGGGGGAGTTCCTGAAACATGCGTGGGACTGGACACATGAACACGGAGGAATCATCCTGCAGCAGCTGAAAAAGCTGGGTGCTTCGTGCGACTGGGAACGGACTGCTTTCACCATGGATGAGGAACGCTCCGAAAGCGTACTGCGGGTTTTTTGTGACTTGTATGACAAAGGACTCATTTACCGAGGTGTACGCATGGTCAACTGGGATCCCAAAGCACTCACGGCTTTGTCGGACGAAGAGGTGATCCACAAGGAGGTAAACGGAAAGCTTTATTACCTCAGATACAAGATCGAAGGCGATCCGGCAGGAGCTTATGCCGTGGTGGCTACCACGCGCCCCGAGACTATCATGGGCGATACTGCCATGTGTATCAACCCGAATGACCCGAAGAACGCGCATCTGAAAGGCAAAAAGGTGATTGTCCCCCTGGTGAATCGCGTGATCCCGGTAATTGAGGATGACTATGTAGACACCGAGTTTGGGACCGGCTGCCTGAAGGTGACGCCTGCACATGACGTGAACGACTATATGCTGGGAGAAAAGTATAACCTCCCCTCCATCGATATTTTCAATCCCGACGGTACTCTCAATGAACATGGAGCTATGTACGCCGGTATGGACCGTTTTGCCGTACGCACACAGATCGAAAAAGACCTGGAGGCGGCCGGGCTGATGGAGAAAATAGAACCCTACACCAACAAGGTGGGCTTCTCGGAACGTACCGACGAAGCCATTGAACCGAAGCTTTCCATGCAATGGTTCCTGAAGATGGAGGAACTGGCGAAACCAGCAGCAGAGGCAGTGGAAGATGATACTATCCGCTTCTATCCGGAGAAATATAAAAATACTTACCGACACTGGATGGAGAACATCAAGGATTGGTGTATCAGCCGTCAGCTCTGGTGGGGACATCAGATACCGGCCTACTTCCTGCCACAGGGCGGATATGTGGTGGCCATGACGAAAGAGGAAGCGTTTGAAAAAGCAAAGAAACAGGTAAGTTATTCCATCACGATGGACGATTTAAAGCAGGACGAAGATGTACTCGACACCTGGTTCTCCTCCTGGTTATGGCCTATCTCGGTTTTTGACGGTATCAACCGGCCCGGTAACAAAGATATCGGTTACTACTATCCGACCAGCGATCTGGTCACGGGTCCCGACATCATCTTCTTCTGGGTGGCCCGCATGATCATGTCGGGTTACGAATACCGTAACGAACCTTGCTTCCGGAATGTCTATTTTACAGGAATTGTGCGCGACAAACAGGGCCGGAAGATGTCGAAACAGCTGGGAAACTCTCCCGACCCAATTGAGCTGATGGACAAGTACGGAGCCGATGGGGTACGCATGGGGATGCTGCTCTCCTCCGCGGCCGGGAACGACCTCCTCTTCGACGAAACACTCTGCGAACAGGGGCGTAATTTCAATAACAAGATATGGAATGCCTTCCGGCTCATCAAAGGCTGGGAGGTGGAGAGCTCTCTTTCTCAGCCGGAGTCGGCACGGACTGGCATCGACTGGTTCGGCAGCAAACTATCCGAGACCATTCTTGAGATGGACGACCTCTTCTCAAAATACCGTCTCTCCGAGGCGTTGATGCTTCTTTACAAGCTCTTCTGGGACGAATTCTCTTCGTGGTACCTGGAGATTATCAAGCCGGCTTATCAGCAGCCTATCGACATCGAAACCTACAGGGTGACGCTGCACTATTTTGATGCCCTGCTTCGACTGCTGCACCCCTTTATGCCCTTTATTACCGAAGAATTGTGGCAGGCATTGAACGAAAGAAAAGCCGGAGATAGTATTATGACGGTCCTACTGCCGAAAAGCGAAGAAATTAATAAATCACTGCTGGCCGACATTGAACTGGTAAAACAGGTGATCGCAGGTGTACGTACCATCCGACTGGAAAAAAATATACCGCAGAAAGATGCGCTGGAACTGCAAGTGGTGGGTGGAGAAACGGCCCCATACAGCAGCATCATATTGAAAATGTGCAACTTATCATCCTTTTCTCCCGTTTCCGAAAAACAAGCCGGCGCAGCGGGTTTTATGGTGGGCACTGTTGAGTACTCTGTCCCCATTGCGGACAAAATGGATGTAGAAGCAGAGTTGCAGAAATTAAACGCTGAACTTACCTATACCGAGGGTTTCCTGCAGTCGGTACTGAAAAAGCTCTCCAACGAACGGTTCGTACAGAACGCCAAGCCGGAGATCGTGGAGAATGAGCGCAGAAAACAAGCAGATGCCGAGAGCAAAATAGCCCTGTTGAGAGAGAATATCGCGGTGCTGAAAGGATAATAAAGGATAGGGGTTACGTGTACCCGACTACCATCATCACTACGCACCAAATAGTGATAGCCTGAAGATGCTGAGATTCCCGTATGTTCAAAACTCGAGATAGGGGGCCAGACGGGAGATATCTTCGGACGTGAACTCATTGAGCATGGCCAGCTCGTTGATGGAAGCAATATCTCCTTTTCTTCTGCGCAGGTTGATGATTGCCTGCACCTGTGTGTAATTCAGGTAGGGGTGACGCAAAAGTTCTCTGAAATGCAGTTCGTTCACCTTCACCCTTTTCCAGTTGCCTCCGATCTGAATATAGGGCAGGATGCGCCCGTAGAGCTCCATGTCCATGCCATATACCTCCAGAAGCTGCTCCGGCATGACATATCCTCCCAAAAGGTCCCCGTATTTCACGATACGCGAGGCAAAGGTGCTACCGATGCCGGGAATTTTTTTCCACTGTGCCGTATCGGTATCGTTGAGGGAAATTGTTTCTCCTGCCGATAATTTTGTCGCACCGGGATAGGTAGTAAATAGCCGTTCGTGATCGTCATTCTCCAAAGTTTCCTTATTCCGTACAGGCTTCAAGCTTTCCGGTTCATATTCGACCATCTCTTCATAAGTTCTCGCCTCACGGTAAGGCGGTACGCGCTCTTTCAATGTCTGCCGGAACGAATCAAACTCGTTAATCAACGCCTCGTTTTGAACGATCACCATTTCGGATCTTCTTCCGTAACGAAGAACACCGTTCAGAATCATGGTCAACAGAATAAGAACCAGCAACAATATTACCGCAAGCTTCGATCCCTGCTGATAATGCAAAAAATCTTTCCACTTCATAGGGTTAACAGTTAATTATTTGACGATAAAGTTACACAATGTTCGGTGAATACCTCTCAAATCAAAGATTTTAAACCCGACATCGAGACATTCGCACGTCGCACTTCTTAAAATATAGCCCTTTTCCTCATAATTACACTTGCTCTTTTTCTATTTAATCGTATCTTTGATTGGTCTATTTCGATGAGAACTCTTTTTCATTCATGACTTCGGCATCGTATGGTTTTGAATTATATTTGGATTGCATTTTTTTTAATTGCCTTTGGGGTTGCATTGGTAAAACTGCTTCTCTTTGGAGATCTGCAAGTGTTTACCGACATCATGAACTCAACCTACGACACAGCCAGGACCGGATTTGAAATATCCCTCGGACTCACGGGTGTTCTCTCTCTATGGCTTGGCGTGATGAAAATTGGGGAACGGGGCGGCATGGTTGAATCATTTTCAAGGGCTGTTTCCCCTCTGTTTTCCAGGATTTTCCCGGATATTCCAAAAAACCACCCTGCCGCAGGATCCATGCTGATGAACATATCAGCGAATATGCTGGGCCTCGACAATGCAGCTACTCCCTTCGGATTGAAGGCGATGCAGGAACTGCAGGAGTTCAATACAAAGAAAGAGGAGGCCTCGAACCCCATGATCATGTTTTTGGTGCTGAACGCATCGGGATTGACCCTTATTCCGGTCACCGTGATGGTGTATCGCGCGCAATTAGGGTCAACCAATCCGGCCGATGTTTTTATCCCTATCATGATTGCCACGTTTGTTGCCACGCTCGTGGGAATGATTGCAGTATGTCTGAAGCAGGGTATCAATATTTTCCAACGGTCGATCATTGCATTTATTCTTGCCATGGCAGGTATTATTGCGGGCACGATATTGATTTTCCAGACAATGCCCCAGGAGAAAATCAATATCATCTCCAGCCTCGCAGCAAATTTCATCCTCTTCACGATCATCGTCCTTTTTATTGTAAAGGCTCTGAAGAGAAAAATAAATATCTTCGACGCTTTCATTGACGGCGCAAAAGACGGCTTTAAAACTGCTGTTTCCATCATACCTTACCTGATTGCTATTCTGGTTGGCATTGGCGTATTCAGGGCATCCGGAGCCATGGATTTCCTGATGGAGGGAGTGCGCGACCTGGTTGCTCTCAGCGGCATGGATACCCGCTGGGTAGACGGGATGCCTACAGCCCTGATGAAGCCGTTGAGTGGTAGTGGCGCTCGGGGAATGATGATAGATACGATGAAGACTTTCGGTGCCGATTCATTTGCCGGCAGACTATCGAGTGTCTTGCAGGGAGCCACCGATACCACCTTCTACATTGTGGCTGTTTACTACGGTGCAGTGAACATTAAAAATTCGCGCTATACCGTTCCCTATGCGCTTTTAGCGGATTTAGCAGGGGTTATTGCGGCCATTTTCGTGGCCTACCTATTTTTCGGATAAAAATAAAAGAGTCTCCAGGTTAATATAACTTAAATTATGGCAATTACTTATCAGGCAGAAAATGTAACCCTCCCCAGAATCAAGAGAAGGGAAACGACACGTTGGATCAAAACGGTGGCAGAAAGATATCATAAGAAGGTGGGGGAAATTGCCTATCTTTTTTGTGACGATGCAAAAATTCTGGAGATCAACCGGCAATATCTGCAGCATGATTATTATACCGATATCATCACGTTCGACTACTCCGAAGACAACAGGATTTCGGGAGACATATCTATTAGTCTTGATACCGTTCGATCAAATTCACAAATGTATCATACTGATTTTGAACTGGAACTGTACCGTGTGATGATCCACGGAATTCTTCATCTTTGCGGAATTGACGATCAGTCGGACTCGGAAAAGAAGGAGATGCGCATTGCGGAAGACTCCGCACTTGAACTCCTGAGGAATCCACTCCCATAATTTACCAATTGGTCTACATCGCTGAATATCATTTACATTTGTAAACAACCTGCGTACAGAATGACACATCCATTTTCCTTCGTGTTTTACAACACCGAAAATTTTTATGACACAATCGACGATCCGAAGACGATGGACGATGATTTTACACCGAACGGAAATAGAAAATGGACATTGGAGCGGTTCAATGATAAAGTAGGAAAATTAACAAAAGTAATCGGTGAAATTGTAAAACCCGATTACCCCGATGTAATCGGTCTGGCGGAGATTGAAAACAAATGGGTGATGGAAAGCATTTTGGACGAAATGAACCGCAATGGTATAAGGCGGTATAGTTTTATCCATTATGACAGTCCCGACGAAAGGGGTTCGGACGTAGCAATAATTTACAATACACAAACGTTTGCTATTCTTGAATCAACACCGATCTTAGTGCATCTCCCCGGGATAGAAGACCGTACACGCGATATCCTGTATATAAAAGGAAAAACGTTGAACAGCGAAATTCTGCATTTGTTTGTCGTGCATTTTCCTTCGCGCAATTCGGGAAAAGAAGTTTCGGAGCGGAGACGGTATTTTGTGGCGAGCGAATTGAAAAACGCAATCTGCAAAATCCAGGACGAGAACCCCAATGAAAATGTGCTCGTCATGGGCGATTTTAACGATACACCCGACGACAACAGTATTGACGAAGTTCTGGGTGCAAAGAAAGAATTTTCAAGTGTCGTAAATCATAAATTATACAACCTGCTCTATCCTAAATTCAAAAAAGGTCTGGGCACGACATACCACAAAAGATGGCTGCTTTTTGATCAATTTATTGTATCCGGTAGCATGTTATTATCGGACAGAATAGATTGTAAACCGGACTATGCCGACATATTCAATCCTCCCTATCTGCTGCATACCGACAGAAACAAACAAATCAGCCCAAATCGGAGCTATCGCGGTAGATTCACAGGAGGTTACAGCGACCATCTCCCGATCTATCTGCGTATCTATCTGAAATAAAGGCTGTTTTTCTTCTATTATCGGGAATTAACATCCGGCGTAATCGTAACGTTTTCTTTTTTAGTATCTTTGCATCCTCAAAATACTAAAAAATGACTTTCAATTACGACATCATTGTGGTGGGTGCAGGACATGCCGGTTGCGAAGCAGCCACGGCTGCAGCCAATTTGGGCTCAAAAGTGCTACTCATAACAATGGACATGAACAAAATTGCCCAGATGAGCTGCAATCCCGCCGTAGGCGGCATTGCCAAAGGGCAGATTGTGCGCGAAATTGATGCATTGGGAGGACAAATGGGAATTGTCAGCGACAAAACAGCCATTCAATTCAGAATGCTGAACCGTTCCAAAGGGCCTGCCATGTGGAGTCCGCGTGTGCAAAGCGATAGAATAAAATTCATTGACACATGGCGTGAGATCATCGAGAACACACCCAATCTGTATATGTGGCAGGATATGGTCACCGAGCTTGTGGTCGACAGCATGACTGTAACCGGCGTAAAAACTCGCATGGGCGTTGAATTTTCGGCCAAATCTGTGATCCTGACAAACGGGACCTTTTTGAACGGGCTTATTCATATCGGTAAAGTTCAAATTGGTGGAGGTCGCCTCGGAGAACCGGCATCGTTCGGCATGACCGAACATCTTCGTAAACTGGGGTTCAAAACTGACCGTATGAAGACGGGCACACCAGTCAGAATAGATGCAAGAAGCGTGGATTTTTCATTGCTAGAAGAACAAAAGGGGGACGACGATTTCCATAAATTCTCTTATTTATCGGAAGTAGAACGTACGCTGCAACAGCGTAGCTGTTGGATAGCTTATACATCGGAAGAGGTACACGAGGCATTGCAGGAAGGACTGCATGACTCCCCACTCTATAACGGACAGATTCAAAGCATCGGCCCCCGTTACTGCCCCAGCATTGAAACAAAGATTGTGACATTTGCAGAGAAGACAAGCCACCAGCTTTTTCTGGAACCGGAAGGCGAGACAACACACGAATACTATCTCAATGGCTTCTCCTCTTCCCTGCCCCTTCAAATTCAGCTAAAAGCACTACAACGCGTACCGGCCTTCAGAAATGTACACATTTTCCGACCCGGGTATGCCATAGAATATGACTTTTTCGACCCTACTCAACTCCACCCTACCCTCGAAACGAAACCCGTTAAGAACCTTTTTTTTGCGGGACAGATAAACGGGACAACAGGCTACGAAGAGGCAGCAGGACAGGGAATGATTGCCGGGATCAATGCACACATCAATTGTCATGGGGGCAATCCTTTTATACTGCGCAGAGACGAAGCATATATCGGTGTACTGATCGATGATCTGATCACCAAAGGAGTGGACGAACCATATCGTATGTTCACCTCCCGCGCAGAATACCGCATCCTCTTGCGACAGGACAATGCGGATGAAAGGCTTACCCGCAAAGCCGGGGAACTGGGGCTTGCTTCAAACGAAAGAATACAGCTTCTCAACAGCAAAGAAGAAAAGGTACACGAAATAATCGACTTTGTCCGTAATTTTTCCGTCAAGGCAGAACGAATCAATCCCTTTCTGGAAAAGATCGGTACAGCACCGTTGAAACATGGTGTGAAACTGTTCGACCTGCTTACCCGTCCCCACATCGACCTTAGACTGATGTCACAGGAAATCTCGCCACTCAACGAACTTCTCCAGAAGATTGGGGACCGCAAGGAGGAGATCATTGAATCGGCCGATATTAAAATAAAATATGGCGGATATATTAAACGGGAACGGATTATGGCAGACAAAATAAGTCGCCTTGAGGACATTCGCATCAAAGATAAGTTCAACTACAATAAAATTCAATCACTGTCGACCGAGGCGCGCCAGAAACTCACGAAGATCAATCCCGAAACCATTGCACAGGCAAGCAGGATTCCCGGGGTTTCACCAAACGACATCTCCGTTTTGCTGGTCCTTCTCGGACGATAAGACAACAATGTTTCACGTGGAACATTTCAATAAAAACAGGAAACAAAATAAAAAATGAGCATCGAAACACTATCAGACGCTGTCAGGAATATCCCTGACTTCCCTATCCCTGGGATCCAGTTTAAAGACATTACCACTCTGTTCCAATCTCCGGAACATTTAAAAGAACTGTCAGAAATTCTCTTTGAACGATATCGGGACAAAGGGATCACCAAGGTTGTAGGTATAGAATCACGCGGTTTTTTCATGGGACCGGCATTGGCTATCCAGCTGGGCGCTGGATTTGTCCCCATTCGAAAACCAGGCAAGTTACCTTATAAAGTAATCGAAGAAGCATATTCAAAGGAATACGGGGATGATACCATCCAAATTCATGCAGATGCATTGACACCGGACGATGTGGTTCTGATCCACGACGATTTATTGGCGACAGGAGGTACCATGCTGGCCGCTTATAACCTGATCAGAAAATTGGGCGTAAAAACGATATATATTAACTTCCTGATTGAACTGGAAGAGTTAAAAGGACGGAAATTGTTTCCTGCAGAAGTTGAAGTAAACAGCATTCTCAAGTTTACAGTATGATGAACTCAGGAGTCATGTTGACTTTGGGAAAATAACCTATTTACCTTTCCCGGTGTAATTCCTCACGGGAAGACCAAACTCATTTTTGCCTTCTTCTCAACAATCGGCAAAAATGAGTTTTATTTTGTAAATTTGCCTTATATAAACGATCCTGATTAAAAAATGACTGACGAAATTATAAATACTCTGGCCGTTATACCCCACCTCCCGGGCTGCTACCAGTTTCTGGATGAAAAAGGAACGGTTATATACGTTGGGAAAGCCAAGGATTTGAAAAAAAGAGTATCCTCTTATTTCAATAAAATACAAGATCACCCGAAGACAAGAATCCTCGTCAGAAAAATTTGCAAAATAAAATACATTGTCGTCAACAGCGAAGAAGACACGTTTCTTCTGGAAAATAATCTGATCAAGCAACTGAAGCCACGCTATAACGTGATGCTGAAAGACGACAAGTCATACCCATCCATTGTGGTAAAAAATGAATTTTTTCCGCGGGTATACAAAACTCGGAATCTGGTCAGAGATGGATCAAAATATTACGGTCCCTACACGTCGGTTCAATCGGTGAATGCACTACTGGATCTTATTCGCAGGGTCTATAAAATCAGGACATGCCGTTTGAATCTGACACCCGAGAATATAGCTGCAGGGAAATTCAACGTCTGCCTCGAATACCATATTAAAAGGTGCGAGGGACCCTGCGAAGGATTGCAATCACTGGAAAGTTACCAGAAAAATATTGCTGAAATTACCGAAATCCTCAAAGGTAACATCTCGCTGATTGAAAAGCAGATTCAGGAAAAAATGCAGTTGCTTGCAAATCAAATGCGGTATGAAGAAGCCCACGAACTTAAGGAAAAGTTGCTATTGATTCAAAACTTCAGGGAAAAATCACAGGTAATCAGCAATATGAATTACAACCTGGATATTTTTTCTATTGAACAGGATGAAAATTCAGCATTCATCAATTATCTTCACGTAGTGAACGGTGCAATTACCCAGGCATACACGTTCGAGTACAAAAAGAAACTCGATGAAACGCCCGAGGAATTACTCGGGATGGGAATCCTGGAGATGCGACAACGATTCGGCAGTGAATCGAAGGAGATTATTGTCCCGTTTGTCCCGGATCTGAAACTACAGGGAGTTGAGTTTACAGTTCCTCAGCGGGGTGAAAAAAGAAGCCTCCTCGCTTTGTCGGAAAAAAATGTAAAACAGTACAAAATTGACAAGCTAAAGAAATCGGAAATGCTCAACCCCGAGCAACGTACCACAAGAATATTGAAAACAGTACAAAAGGATCTTCGGTTAAAAGAACTTCCTCTGCATATCGAATGTTTCGATAATTCCAATATTCAGGGAACAAATCCGGTAGCTGCCTGTGTTGTCTTCAAAAAAGCAAAGCCGTCGAAAAAAGAGTATCGCCATTTCAACATTAAAAGTGTTACAGGGCCCGATGATTACGCATCGATGCGCGAAATTGTGGAAAGACGCTATTCTCGGCTGCTTAACGAAGGCTCTACCCTACCTCAACTCATTGTAATTGACGGAGGTAAAGGTCAATTACACGCTGCCGTAGAATCGCTTCAGAAAATTGGGCTTTATGGAAAAATTGCCGTGATTGGCATTGCAAAGCGATTAGAAGAAATATATTACCCCGGCGATTCGGTTCCTCTCTATATCGACAAGAATTCCGAAACGTTAAAATTGATTCAACAGCTTCGCGACGAAGCCCACCGGTTTGGAATTACTTTTCACCGGCAAAAAAGAAGCAAGTCGCAACTGATCTCGGAACTTGACGGTGTAAAAGGGATCGGCCCCGAAACAAAAAAAAGATTGCTTACTCATTTTAAAAGTATCAAGCGGATCAAAGAAGCAAGCAAGGAAGAGATTGTTGAGATTATCGGCAATAACAGAGGATCGATTATTGCGGAATGGATTGAAGAGGGAAAAAATAAACTCATATGATACAATTCAGGACAGCAATTCGAAAAGCAAAACAGACTGTAGAAAATCCGGAATAAAAAAAGAACATTGTATTTTTGAAATTATGCGATTGATCATACAACGTGTGAAGGAAGCCTCTGTATCTATTGGAGGTGAAACAAAAGGGTGTATTAAAAACGGGATGCTGTTGCTGGTTGGCATTGAAGATTCTGATAACGAAGATGATATCGGGTATTTATGCAGGAAAACCGTAAATTTGCGTATATTTAACGATGAAAAAGGAATAATGAACAGATCGGTGATGGAAACCGGCGGAGATATTCTGGTCGTTTCGCAGTTCACCCTGCACGCAAGCACAAAGAAAGGCAATCGACCTTCCTATATCAGGGCCGCCAAACCAGAAATATCGGTACCGCTTTACGAACAGTTTTGCAACACCTTGTCGGAATGGCTGCAGAAGCCGGTGCAGACAGGTGAATTTGGGGCAGATATGCAGGTACATCTTGTGAACGACGGACCGGTTACCATATGGATCGACTCAAAAAACCGGGAATAACAATCATAACTATCAATTTGACATTCAATCAACAATGACAATTCAGGAGGCACAACAACAGGTAGATCTGTGGATCCGTGAATATGGCGTTCGCTATTTCGGAGAACTTACCAACATGACAATTCTTATGGAGGAGGTAGGCGAACTTGCCCGCATAATGGCACGAACCTACGGTGATCAATCCTTTAAAGATTCCGATTTATCGAAAAGTCTTCCGGATGAGATGGCCGATGTGCTATGGGTATTGCTCTGTCTTGCCAACCAAACCGGTGTAAATCTGGAGGAAGCATTGCAAAAAAATATCGAAAAAAAAACGATAAGGGATGCGACTAGACATCTGAATAACAAGAAATTAAAGTAATAATAAATCATAAACACCTAGAGAAAATGGAATCAGATAAATATTTAAACGCCCTCGAAATTCACCCTTTCACATTAACAGACAGGGATGTAACTGAAAAAGCAGGTCGAATTCTTGCTGAAAAAATGGAAGAAAACAATACCAAAGAGGTATACAGAAAATTGTATAGCTGCATTGACCTCACCACACTCAACACGACAGACACACGGGATAGTGTATGGAAATTTATAGAACAGGTGAATGCTTTCGATGGCTCAACACCCGAAGTGGAGAATGTGGCCGCGATCTGTGTATATCCAAACTTCGCACATGTGGCGAAAGAAGCACTCACTGCAGACGTAAAGATAGCCTGTGTATCTGGCGGCTTCCCAACATCCCAAACATTCGCCGAAGTGAAAGTTGCCGAAACGGCCCTGGCTGTCGCCGATGGAGCAGATGAAATTGATGTGGTGATAAACGTAGGCCTTTTCCTTGGTGAAGAATATGAGGAGATGTGCGAAGAACTAAGCGAGATAAAAGAAGCGTGTCGTCATGCTTCACTGAAGGTCATCCTGGAAACAGGTGCTTTGAATACGGTTCAACAGATTCACAATGCCGCCATTCTCTCTCTCTATTCCGGGGCCGACTTTTTAAAAACATCCACGGGCAAAGGGTATCCGGGAGCTACGCTGGAAGCTGCCTATGTAATGTGTCACGCCATAAAATCGTATTATGGTAAAACAGGTAGGAAAGTTGGACTGAAGGTATCGGGCGGCATCTCTACTACCGTCGACGCAGTAAAGTATTACACACTCGTCAAAGAGCTGCTGGGAGAAGAATGGTGTAACCCTACCCTATTCAGGATAGGTGCAAGCCGGCTTGCTGGCAACTTACTATCAGAAATAAAAACTACCTAATTTATTAGGAAAAAAAGAAAAACAACGAGTGCTAAAATGAAGAAAAAATTAATTGTCCTCGCTGCAGCCTTTGGTTTACTATCGATTAATCATTCTCAGGCACAAGAGAGCAGAATGACATCAAACTTACGTACACTTCCTTACTGGCAGGATGTGAATGTTGTCCAGGTGAATAAGGAATACCCCCGGACGCAGTTTATGACCTACGACAACAAACAGGAGGCATTGCAAACGCGATTTGAACAGAGTAAGTATTATCTTTCACTGAACGGAACATGGAAGTTTTATTTCGTGGAGGGATACAAAGATCTTCCCGAAAATATTACGGACTCAACGGTATCATTTTCGGAATGGAAAGATATCAAAGTGCCCGGAAACTGGGAAATGCAGGGATTTGGAACTGCAATATACGTAAATCATCCCTATGAATTTGTAGAGCGTGATCCAAAAACCCGATTTCCAAAGATGGCCCCACCCTATCTTCCGGAACAAAATCCGGTAGGCGTATACCGTCGTGAAATCGATATCCCCGAGGATTGGACCGATCGCGAGATATTTTTGAGCATCGACGGTGCCAAATCGGGGGTTTATGTATATATTAACGGTAAAGAGGTAGGCTATAGCGAAGATTCAAAAACCACAGCCGAATTTCGCATCAACAAGTACGTAACACCAGGCAAAAATTCGCTTGTCTTGAAAATATTCCGATGGAGTACAGGCTCTTACCTCGAAAGCCAGGATTTCTGGCGCATAAGTGGCATTGAGCGGGATGTATTCCTTTGGTCACAGCCCAAGACCTCGCTGCGTGATTTCAGGATCAAATCCACCCTCGACGACAACTACCAAAACGGCATCTTCTCATTGGAAACAACCGTTGCAAATTATCATTCCGGTGTCTCGGTGGCGCAGGTGGCCTATGAACTGTTGGATCCATCGGGTAGAACCGTGGCATCGGGTATACAACCGGTCAGCATTCATGGGAACGGAGAAAACAGCGTACGTTTTCGTGCGGTTTTGCCGGACGTGGCAACCTGGACGTCTGAACATCCCAATCTGTACAAACTACTGATAACGGTCATCAAAGAGGGCGACACGCAAGGTGAAGTAGTTCCTTACGCAGTCGGCTTCCGCCGTTTTGAGATAAAACCTGTAACAGCAGGCGACAGGACCGACCGGTTATTCCTGGTGAACGGACAACCCATCAAGTTGAAAGGAGTGAATATTCACGAAACTAACCCAAAGACAGGACATTACGTTACCGAAGAACTGATGCGAAAAGACTTTGAGTTGATGAAGCAACACAACATTAACACCGTACGGTTAGCACATTATCCCCAGTCGCGCAGGTTCTATGAGTTGTGCAGCGAATATGGGTTGTATGTATACGACGAGGCAAACATCGAATCTCACGGTATGTATTACGGCCAGGAGTCACTAGCGAAACACCCCGAGTGGGAACAGACCCACATGGACCGTACAGTGAATATGTTCGAAAGAAACAAGAATCATCCATCGGTCACAATATGGTCACTGGGAAATGAAGCCGGTAACGGAATTAACTTCTTTCACACCTATAAGTTTCTGAAAGATCAGGAGCGCGATTTGATGCATCGTCCCGTCAATTACGAACGTGCTCTGTGGGATTTCAATACAGACATCTACGTTCCTCAATATCCAAGTGCCGCCTGGCTGGAAGAAATTGGCAAAAAAGGAAGTGACCGACCAGTGATTCCTTCGGAATACTCTCACGCAATGGGCAACTCCAATGGGAATCTCGATCTCCAGTGGGAGGCAATTTACAAATATCCGAACCTTCAGGGTGCATACATCTGGGATTGGGTAGATCAGGGCATGGAGGCCATCGATGAAAATGGACGGCATTATTACAAATATGGAGGAGACTACGGCACCGACATGCCGAGCGACGGCAACTTCCTTTGCAACGGATTGGTGAATCCCGACCGTACTCCCCACCCTGCCCTGGCTGAAGTAAAATACACACACCAGAATTTTGCATTCGAAGCTGTGGATCCGGCGAAAGGTACTTTCCGGGTTATCAACCGTCAATATTTCTCCAATACAAACGATTACTCCTTCAGGTACCGGATCACGGAAAATGGAGAGATCGTTGCAACAGGAACGCTGGATGTGGCTCTTTTGCCCCAACAATCGGACATAATGACCATTCCGCTCGGCAATGTAACGCCAGGAGCAGGCAAAGAGTACTTTGTGAATTTTGAAGTAATTCAAGAAACAACTACTCCGCTTATTCCTGCCGGGCACGTGGTGGCAATAGAACAATTTGCCCTTCCATTTGGCGAACCCAAACCTGTTTTTGTACAGACCGGCAACAATCCACCTCTCCAATTAACAGAAGCAGGAAATAATGTTGTAGTAAAATCTTCAAAAGTTCGTTTTGTTTTTGACAGGAAGAGCGGGCTGGTGACCTCTTACAAAGTGAATGGAACGGAATACTTTGAAGAAGGTTTCGGCATCCAGCCCAATTTCTGGCGTGCGCCTAACGATAACGACTATGGGAACGGGGCTCCCAACCGATTGCAGATATGGAAACAATCGAGTAAAAACTTCAAAGTGACCGATGTGAAGACTTCAACCGATGGAAATAACCAGGTGATGGAAATCACGTACCTCCTGGCTGCAGGAAATCTTTACAAGGTTCAATACACCCTTCATCCTTCGGGTATATTGAATGTGGATGTAACGTTCCTGTCGACCGATATGCAGGAAAAGCAGATTAGCGCCTCCGAGGCCACCCTGACAGCTACGTTTTCTCCGGAGGTAACTGCCGTGCGCAAGGTATCTTCAACCTTGACAGTACCACGTATCGGAGTACGTTTCCGTTTGCCGATGGCAATGAACAAAATTACCTATTATGGTCGAGGTCCCGGCGAGAATTATATAGACAGAGCCTCCGGCTCAAAAGTAGGTGTCTATCAGACCACAGCCGAAGATATGTACTTTCCTTATGTACGTCCTCAGGAGAACGGCCACAGAACGGATACCCGCTGGGTGGCACTCACAAACAACGAAAAAGGGCTTCTGGTCGTAGCGGATGGCACCATTGGCTTCAATGCACTGCGTAACAGCGTGGAAGATTTCGATTCGGAAGAATCCACACACCGCCCTTACCAATGGAACAATTTTAGCAGCGAAGAGATCGCTGCACGTTCCGAGAATGAGGCCAAAAACAACCGTCCGCGGCAGACACACATAAACGACATCACCCCACGCAATTTTGTAGAGGTCTGTATCGATATGAAACAACAGGGGGTAGCCGGATACAATAGCTGGGGTGCACGTCCCCTACCCGCTTACACACTGCCAGCCAACAGAAACTATGAATGGGGATTTACATTGATTCCGGTCAGCAATAACGCTGAGATCACTGAAAAAGCCGGCTGGAAGTACTGATTGACCAGCAGTGATATTCTATCATCCACACATTATGGGAAGGCGGACTTTGCGGTTCGCCTTCTTTGTTGTTTTACAACTTCCTTGTTTCGTAAATGTAAGGGGCAGCAGGGTATCGGTTACCATCATGCAGGATGGAACACTGCAGAATTATACCTTCCAATTAAAGGAAACCAATAGAGTATAGAGTGTCTGGTAGGTAAAAAAGAATTCAGCTTACCAGATGAACATCAATGCAGTCAAAGTTGTTTCATAGATGAGAAAAATCAAGAGACAATATGTGTCATTATGTCTGATTTTGGCAAATTTCGGGAGTTTTTCAGCGATATATCAAGTCATTTTGTCATTTTTCCGGGAGTTTTCTTCATTTTTATCCGTCGGCATGTATTTTGTGCTTTTGGAGTGTAAGCAAACAAATAAACAAAAAGAAAGGATTAAAATTATGGCTATCATTAGACGAACAAACAACTGGCTGCCGAGTGTCTTCAATGATTTCTTCGGCAATGAATGGATGGAAAACAGCAACAAATCTGTGCCTGCAATTAACATTCAGCAAAATGATCACGGGTTTACGGTAGAAGTAGCTGCACCCGGAATGACCAAGGAAGATTGCAATGTTCGGTTGGATGAGGCAAACAACCTCGTCATCGAATTCGAGAAAAAAAGTCAGACAGAAGAGAAAGACAAAGGTTCTTATCTGAGACGTGAATTTTCCTATACGCAGTTTCAAAGAAGAATGATTCTTCCTGACAACATTGAAAAGGAAAAAATTACGGCAAAAGTCGAAAACGGCGTATTGACAGTTGATATTCCTACAGTCAGTGAAGAAAAGAAGCCGAATTCCAGAATGATTGAAATTCAGTAAACAGGTAAAAGACCAATTAATTGAATGAGGGTGTATCACAA
>NZ_DCEN01000083.1:27015-27300 GCF_002316955.1 Proteiniphilum sp. UBA1028 | reverse complement strand
TTCAAGGTGAGTGGTCCCAACTGGGCTTGAACCAGTGACTCCCTGATTATGAGTCAGGTGCTCTAACCAACTGAGCTATGGGACCTTTGTTTTTGATCCGGAAAGATCAAAAGCGGGTGCAATATTACTGCTTTTTCCGGAGAAAACCAAATGATTTTCCTTTAAATCAACGGCGGTTTCACGTATATATTGCGCCGGTGCGTATTGACGGTGTAGAAGCGGCACTTCACGCTTCATCACCACGCTGATGATGAAATCATGATTACCCCGCCACAATTTGTGATT
>NZ_DCEN01000083.1:0-26803 GCF_002316955.1 Proteiniphilum sp. UBA1028 | reverse complement strand
CAAATATAAACACGTAAGTTTTGCAAGTAAGTTTGAATGACTTGCATAACTTAAATTAATTTAATTGTACATTTATGTCTAACATTACTTTTCGCGTAAAAGCGCACAGCGAGAGCCCGACCAAGACCATTGCGAAGACAAGAGGTTTTGAAACAATTATTGATGAACCCGAAGAGCTGAACGGCACCAACGACGGCCCAAATCCGGTTGAATATACTTTGATTGCCCTATCAGGGTGCTTGAATGTCATGTGTCACCTTGTGGCCAAAGAGTTGAATTTCACCTTGAAGGGTGTAAAAATAAATCTGGCGGGCGTGCTCGACCCGGATAAACATCTGGGCATGGCCACTAGCGAAAGAGCAGGGTATAAAAGAATTGACGTAGAAATCATCCCAGATGCCGATGCCGATGCCGACACACTGGAGCAATGGCTGCAAATTGTTGAGCAGCGTTGCCCGGTAAGTGACAACCTCGTAAACTCCACACCGGTGCATATTACAGTGGGTAAGTAACAGATAAAAGGCAGCGAAAAGCTGCCTTTGTAATACTATACCGGTTGTTTCCGATGAATCTTCATCAGATACTCCCGTTATTGATCAGGTTAATTGATCTCCGGTTCAATCCAGTCACCGTGATCTTTAATCAGCTGAATCAGATGTTCTACTGCTTCTGCCTGGGGAATATTCTTTGCTACCAGCTGTTTTTTCCGATAGAGCGAAATTTTTCCATGTTCGGCTCCCACATAGCCATAGTCGGCATCGGCCATCTCTCCCACGCCATTCACGATACATCCCATCACGCCAATCTTCAGATGCTTGAGATGGGAAAAATGCTTCTGCACCAACGCAACCGTCGTTTGCAGGTCGAACAGCGTTCTTCCGCAACCGGGGCAGGAGATAAACTCCGTCTTGCTGGTGCGTACACGGGCAGCCTGCAGGATCCCGAAAGCATAGGCATCCAGATCGGTGATACTTATTTTCCCTTCGTTGCTCAACATCATCCCATTGCCAAATCCGTCTAAAAGCAGCGTTCCAAAATCCACCCCTCCTTTGAGCTGTATATCTTCCGGTTCATCTTCTGAATAGCTTCGCTGCAGTACCACCGGTACACGACAGTCCGCATTCAACAGAGCATGGAAAAATGCTCTCTGCTCTCCTACTCCATTCAAATGATCTGTTGTGAGAATAACAACCAGCTTGGGTTCTTCCTTCAGGAGCGAGATCATCTCACTCGTCAGTTGCGGATAGGAAAGACGGAGAAACTTCACCTGTGCTGTGCATGTCTTCAGGTAGCCGATTTCATCGGCCGCAAAGAGAGGGTAACGATCTATTCCCTCTCTCCAGTAAGCAAAATCCACAATCGATTTCATTCCTTTTGGAAAGTTTTCGGGAACACGGCTTCCTGTGTAGATATAATCGGGGAGAAAATGAGGGTTGATGCCCATGTTATCGATCCTGCTCCTGTCGGATATAACCACCGGGAGAAAATCACCGCCAATATTCCAGACTGCATCTGTTTCCCGTCTGTCGGTAGAAAAAGGGGAAAAGCCGGGAAATTGCTGCCCGTCAATGGGTGAATGATTTTGTCGCTGCATCACATAGTCCACCAGCTTACGGGCCACAGGCACCTCCGCTTCCGGTTCTTCGCTCAGCGATACACGGATGGTGTCCCCCAGGCCATCGCTCAGCAATGCTCCAATACCGACAGCCGACTTCATTCTTCCATCTTCACCGTTCCCTGCTTCGGTCACCCCCAGATGGAGTGGAAAGTGAATATCTTCTCTATCCATCCTATCCACCAACAGGCGTACCGCCTTGGTCATCAACAGCGTATTGGAAGCTTTCATGGATATCACAATATCGGTAAACCCTTCCTCCACAGCGATGCGCAGATATTCCATGCAAGATTCCACCATTCCTTCGGGGGTATCGCCATAGCGCGACATGATACGATCGGAGAGCGATCCGTGGTTCACGCCGATGCGTACGGCTGTACCATGTTCTTTGCAGACTTGAAGAAAGGCAACTACTTTGGCACGGATTTTATCCAATTCTGCCGCATACTCTTCCTCGGTATACTCCAGCTCGGCAAAGGTCTTCTGCTTGTCGACATAATTACCGGGATTGATGCGCACCTTCTCGGCGATGGTCGCCGCCACCTCGGCTGCACGCGGATTGAAATGGATGTCAGCCGACAAAGGGATTGCATAGCCCTTCTCCCTCAGCTGCCGGTGAATCTCCCGCAAATTGTTTGCTTCGCGCACTCCTTGCGTGGTCAGGCGAATCAGATCGGCACCGGAAGCGATGATGCGTTCACACTGGGCCACGCTGGCTTCCGTGTCGAGCGTATTGGTGTTGGTCATCGTTTGTATCACAACCGGGTGATTGCCACCCATCATGATGTTTCCGACAAGGACGTCAATGGTGGGGCGGCGTTTATAATTAAAAAAATCCATATTTCAGTCGATTATTTACTCAAAGGTAACACTTCTATCCAATATCCGTCGGGGTCGATGATAAAATAAAGTCCCATTTCTTTGTTTTCGTAACAGACACACCCCATCTCTTTGTGGAAGGCCCTCGTCTCATCATAGTCGCCTTCTACCCGAACGCAGAGATGCTGTTCGTTGTCACCCATGTTGTAAGGTCTATCCCAGTCACGCAGCCAGGTGAGCTCCAGGGTGAAGCCAGTCACGCCATCGCCCAGGTACACCAGGGTGAAGGAGCCGTCGGAGGCCTCTTTCCTGCGAACTTCTTTCAGGCCCAATGCTTTGTCGTAAAATTGAATGCTTTTTCCCAGATCAAACACGTTGATATTATAGTGATCGAACCTTGCTTTTACTTCCATACTTTTCAATAATTTTATCCGTTATTAGTTATGTTATTCGTGTCACTTGACATGCTTCGCAGATCATTTGTTCTGCTCATCTGAGCATACACCGTGCCGGTGTTACATCGACGTCTGTATTTACTTCAGCGTAAACGACTGTCCCGGATGCGATACAGGCAGGTACCTACAACCATAGCGGGCAGCAATTTTCCCGAATTGGTTGGCCTTGTCGTATTGTTCCCCAAAGTGCATGGGAAAAAAACAAGCTGTTTTAATACGCGACACAAATTGCTCCGCCCCTCGCATATAATCCTTACCCAGGCGGGGATCGACGGGAAACATGGCCGCATACAGATGATCTGTTTTTTCAGACAACAATTCAAGTTCACATAAAAAATTGTTCTCGTAGGTAAGCGCCTCCGCTTTATCCACCTCCTCATTCCAATGCCAGTTATTCAAGTCTCCGGCGTGAAAAAAGGAGTGATTGTTACAGGTGAGTAAAAAGGAACTTCCCACATCGGTAGATCCGAAAGCTTTCACCTTAATCCACTGGTCCTCGAACAGTTGCTCTTTTCCGAGATAATACGCACCGGGATCATTGACTCCGTTTTGCTTCAGTTCGTACGAAAAGATATACGTGATATTCTCCTTTCGTTGTTTCCAGTCAAGTATGACGGGATTAAAATGATCGGAGTGCGAATGGGTGCAGAGTACGTACAGATCGCCTGGTTTCTCCAGCAAATAATCTTTCACCCAGTATTTACCATCTTCACGGGGGGCGTCCTTGTAATAGTCGAATATCACGGAAAAACCGTCAAATTCTATCAAATAACAGCTATGATATATATATGTAATTTTCATCATCTCTCAACCTATCATTAAAACAAACAGAAGGCAAAATGTTCAAAATGTTTCGTATAAAATTTGATAAAATAACATCGATGCTTGCATCTATGCGGAAAGGGACACATGATGACGCTGTCGCATTCACTTTGAACGAACCGGAGAAGATGACGATGAAGTTCAAAGTGTAGAGTAAAACCCCAATTTAACTATCTGGCTCTGATGATTATGAAATAAATATATTACCTTGCAGGAACAAAATTGTTTCACAATAAAATTGAAAAATCATGAAGAAGTATGTAGCAGAAATGATCGGAACAATGGTGCTTGTGCTGATGGGTTGCGGTGCTGCCGTCTTTGCGGGGGCCGGACAGCCTTTCGACTCAGTGGGCACGTTGGGAGTTGCATTTGCATTCGGCCTGTCTGTGGTTGCCATGGCTTATGGTATTGGGAGCATTTCGGGATGTCATATAAATCCTGCCATCACACTAGGTGTCTTTCTTACGGGCAGGATGAGCGCAAAAGATGCCGGGATGTATATGCTCTTTCAGGTTGTTGGTGCAATCATCGGTTCATCTATCCTTTGGTTTTTAGCAAAAGACTCTGGCTCCACCACCACGCTCACCGGTGCCAATGGTTTTGCAGAAGGACAAGTAGGTGCAGCTTTTGTTGCCGAAGCCGTGTTCACTTTCATCTTTGTGCTTGTGGTACTGGGGGTAACCGCCAAAAATGGCCTGAATAAATTCGCAGGCCTGGCCATTGGACTCACGCTGATATTAATACATATTGTCTGCATTCCCATCACCGGCACATCCGTAAACCCGGCCCGCAGCATTGGCCCGGCACTTTTTGAAGGTGTTACAGCCCTGTCTCAACTTTGGTTATTCATCGCTGCTCCATTGTTGGGTGCTGCCGTTGCCGCATTCGTCTGGAAAGGAATTACCGTTGAAAATGACCAAAAAGCCACCGTGTAAACAGCTATCGTAGGAATTGACAAATGGAACCTTTTACCGACAGAAGCATTCCTGTCTGTAATTTGTGAACAGTTAAGCGGATTTTCATCCGCTTAATTTATTTATCTACCCTAAATTCTCACAAAAACTCTCAGAAAGAAAACATATTTCGGATTTACTTGTTTAATTATTGCACATTTTTCGTAAATTTGCGCAGTTTTTTCCGCAAAAGAATGATCACAGCAAAATCCGGTATTTTTTTTATCGGTCGATCTAAAATGATAAAATTATGACTCACAATTTATTAAAAGGTAAAAGAGGGATTATTTTCGGCGCATTGAACGACATGTCAATTGCCTGGAAGGTGGCTGAAAAGGCCGTTGAAGAAGGCGCCATTATCACGTTATCGAACACGCCGGTGGCCGTCAGAATGGGCGACACTGCGCAACTGGGCGAGAAGCTGAACGCCGAGATCCTTCCGGCTGATGCAACCAACGTAGAAGATCTGGAGATGGTTTTTACCAAATCAATGGAAATCCTGGGCGGTAAAATAGATTTTGTCCTCCACTCAATCGGGATGTCCCCTAACGTACGCAAGAAAAGGACCTACGACGATCTCGACTACGACATGCTGATGAAAACTCTCGATATCTCCGCCGTCTCTTTTCACAAAATGTTGCAGGTTGCCCGTAAACTGGATGCCATAGAACGTGGCGGATCCATTCTTGCGCTAACGTATGTAGCTGCTCAACGTACCTTTTACGGCTACAACGACATGGCCGATGCCAAGGCACTGCTGGAATCCATCACCCGCAGTTTTGGCTACATTTATGGAAGGGAGAAAGGTGTACGCGTAAACACGATATCGCAGTCGCCTACAGTAACTACTGCCGGAAGTGGAGTGAAAGGGATGACCGACCTGTTGGATTTTTCAGAGCGCATGGCTCCTCTTGGGAACGCCTCAGCCGACGATGCAGCCGATTACTGCGTGGTCATGTTCTCTGATCTCACGCGCAAGATTACCATGCAGAATCTTTATAACGACGGAGGTTTCTCCAGTATGGGCATGAGTCTTCGTGCCATGAAGCAGTACAGCAATGGACTCGACGAAAACCGGGATGATAATGGAAACGTCATCTACGGATAAACAACGGGCATAGCAACGACAAAATAGCTTCGATCTGCCGATTGAAGCTATTTTTTTATACATTTTTTGAATATAGGGTAGATCTCGGAAAATCCAAACAAGTTTTGCTTTTCTCTCGGCTTTCACTACATTTGTGCTCTATGCTGATAAAGATATACGACGAAAATCCTCATCCCCGCGAAATTGAAAAGGTTGTTTCTGTTTTGCGTGACGGTGGTATTGTGATTTATCCCACTGACACACTGTACGGAATTGGTTGTGATGCACTGAATGTAAGGGCCGTAGAGAAGATATGCGCTCTAAAAGGGATCAATCCGCAAAAAAGCAATTTGTCCATTATCTGCAACGATCTGAGCGTAATGAGCGAATATGCCAGGGTAAGCACTCCTACATTTAAGCTGATGAAAAAGAATCTTCCCGGCCCGTTCACATTTATCTTGCCGACCACCTCGTCGCTTCCCAAAATATACAAGAACAAGAAGACGGTCGGCATCCGGGTACCCGATAACAATATCATTCGCGAGATTGTATTGCAGCTGGGGAATCCGGTACTCAGCACCTCGGTAAAAGATGATTATGAGGAGGTTGAATACAGCACCGACCCCGAATTGATTTTTGAAAAATGGGGCGATGTTGCCGACATCGTGATTGACGGAGGCATTGGCGGCATAGAAGGATCCACGGTGGTGGACTGTACCTCAGGGGAGCCGGTCATCGTCCGGCAGGGAAAAGGAGAGTTAAATTATTAATATTTTCTTTACGGGATTAAATTATTCGGTACTTTCGCAGTCTTACGTTCATCGATCAATCTTTTCAGATTCAACTTTATGAAAAAAATATTCATCTTTTTCTTTGCGCTCTCCACCCTCTTCGTTGTTTTCACCTCCTGCAAAAACGATGATCCTGCTGCCGACAAGGGTGAGTTGGTGACAGCCACCTACAATGCATCCACCAAAACTTTCGCTTTAAAATATGCAAGCGGCTATACAAACACGGTAAATGCGGCAATAGACAATTCCGTGACTCCTCCCGGTGCAAGTGCCACGTTAAACGATGGCACCATCGTCTCCGTTTCCGACGCCAACACCTCGGGCGAAGCCACCATCACTACTTCCGCGGCAATATCAAACAACAAGTATGTAAATAGATGGATCTACGACCAGATGTCGATCTACTACTTATGGAACAACAAACTTTCCAAAAATCCGAACTATTCGTTGAATCCGGCTGACTTCTTCAATTCCATTCTCTATAAGTACAACGCCACCACGAACCCGGAAGGCGATCGTTTCTCCTGGATACAGGAAGATTACGTGGAGTTGCTGAAAAATCTGAACGGGGTAAGCTCCGATGAGATCGGCTTTGAATACACCTTCGTATGGGCTGACCAGGCTAAGACCCACTATTACGCTTTGGTGCTTTACCCGATGACCGGTACCGATGCCGACGCAAAAGGAATCGACAGAGGCCGGTTCATCACCAAAATAAACGGGCAGAACATCACACCCCAGAACTACAAAACCCTGTTCGGGGGCACGGGAACAAAAAATCTCTCGATGGCCGACTGGCGGTTTGATTCTGCCACATCGACCTACAACTTTCAAAACAGCGGAGATGTTGCTATTCAGATGCACAGCGACTATGCAGAAAATCCGGTCTACAAAGACAGTGTGTATACCATCGACAATAAGAAGATTGGCTATCTTGTATACAACTTCTTTGCCCGGGATAAGGGGGATGACAGTTACGACTACGACAAACTGCTGATGAACAGGCTGGATGCCATGAAAGCACAGGGAATCAACGAGATGGTGCTCGACCTCCGCTATAACAGCGGCGGGGCTGTCTCGTCGGCCATTGCCCTGGCAAGTGCGCTGGTGAAAAACAGATCCATCAGCAACGTGCTCACCACCTCCCAATACAACTCCATTGTGCACAATGCGCTGCTAAAGGAGTATGGAGCCAATTACAACAAGGATTATTTTATTTCACAGATCGATACGGCCAAAATAGATGACAAAGGCAATGTGATTGCATGGGTGAAAATAACCGATGTACCCTCTTTAAACCTGCCGCGACTCTATGTACTTACCAGCGGATGGACTGCTTCCGCCAGCGAGTTTATCATCAACGGCCTGAAACCCTACATGGAAGTAATACTGATCGGTGAAACAACCTACGGAAAAAATGTGGGTTCTATCTCCATCTACGAGGAGGAAGATCCCAAAAACAAATGGGGGATGCAGCCAATTGTAGTGAAATATTTCAACAGCGAAGGTAAGTCCGACTTCACTGCTGGTTTCACACCCAATTATGAGGTGGATGAATTCAACCCTGATGGTATGGTTGAAACTGGTGATGAACTGTTCTTGTTTGAATTTGGCAACACTAACGATCCCTTGCTCGGAAAAGCAATCTCGTTGATCACGGGTACCACAAGAGCTGCCCGTACCACGACGTTGCCTGTCTCCAGTCCGTTCCGTTCTTCGCAGGTGGATAATAAAGCGACGTTCCACATGCAGGATAAACATCGTTTCGACATGCTGGACGATGTACGGGGTGATGAAATCAGAAAATTAATGGAGAAATAAAAAACTCCCTGGGGTATGCCGGGAGCATTTCAAAAAAAGGATAATTACCGAACCAGCTCCGCTTGGTCGACCGGCCGGATAGCACATTCCATGAACAGGGTAATGGTGATCCATTCATCCACTTTCAGCATTCCCATCATGTGCACGGGCGGAGTAAGATCGAAGTCGCGGATATTGATTGATTTTTTCACACCAAACGTGAAATTGTTCCCGTTTTTACCCGCCGTAACAGGAAAGATATACCTCTTAGTGACGCCGGTGATCGTGACGTCGATCACGGCATCACCCACATCACCAAATGGCTCGTTTGACAACCGGACATGATCAAGCTCAATATGCATGACAGGGTATTCATTTGACTTTACCAGCTTATGAAAATCTCTCAACGCCATCCTGTTGCCAGATGTAAAGTTTTTCACAGGAATCTCCAGGCTGTTTTCGCTTAAAAAAAGCTTGTCGTCACGCCGGGATGCTGTGATATAGAGTTTTTTTCGTATAAACTTCTCTCCGGGCTGGTCAAACACAAAGTCGACAACATTGCTTTTTCCCTGAATGGAAAGCACACTTTTTTCCTTCACATCCACGGCGATCGGATAGGATTCCAGCTGCGCATTAGCGATGGATGAAGCCAGAAAACAAGCAGTGAGTATGGATAAAAATGCTTTCATTGTCTCTTCTTGTCAGATCAGATGACAACCAAGCCGGGAGTTACTCCCGGTCTGGTTGGTTGTATAAAAAATGTTCAAAAGGCAATCGACCCTGCGAGAGTCAACCCATCAAATTGGGCATCGGAATAGATGCTGTTGCCAGGAAACCCATCGTAGTTTTGTTTCACATACTCCACTTTGGCCATGATATTTTTCGTCATGTACCACCCTGCCGCAATAGCAGTGCGGCTGATGTCGGCCGTATAGGCCGGCGTACCTCCTGCTGCGGCCATGTCTGCTTTGAGTATGTTGTACCGGGCACCCACATAGAACTGTTCGTCGGCACCGAAACGCACAACCAAATCGGTGACAAACTGATTGGCTGTTCTCAGATCCTTCTCGCTGGCACTGCGCCCTTTTGCCTGTTCAAGGGTCGTAAACGATTCGAACGAAACACCGTTAACGGGTGAATACTTCAGGAACAGATTGCCCATCAGCGCACTCAACCGATCGGTTAAGCCGGGGTTGAATCGCCCGTTTGTGAACGTTGAGCTGCTCGGCGCAACATGGTACATAACCCCGTAATAGTTGGAACCGGTACGATCACCACCGAAAAGTGTATTCCTGTACGAACCGGCAGTGTAATATCCGGATCCGCTCACGCGAAGACGAAACTGCTCGTTGAACCGCTTGTCGTAAGCCAGTTTTCCGATCAACGCCGGATTCATTTTGCCGTTTGAGTATTTATTGGTCTCCTGGGTAGTGTCTATCTTCTGCAACGCGGGATTAAGCTGCCCGTTGGTAACGGCTCCCACAAGGGTGAAGTCCCCAAGATGGACGTCCACCTCTGCACCAATTTCGGTGGCAAATTCATCCATGATATGGTTTTCCATAAAAGGATTGTAAAAGGTGAGGCCACCGTCGGAACGACGGAAATGCGCATCGCCGTAGTTCACGTCGAACTGTCCCACCTTGATCGTGGTGAACTCCATCAGCTCATCGACAAAATCCCAGGGGAGAAAGGGCAATTTTTCCATTTGCAGGAAGCCGCCTTTTACCCATGTTTCGTTGTGATGCCTGGAAGCCAGATAAAGTTCAAAGTTCAGGTAAATACCATCCGCCAGATTTGATTTGATAAACAAATTGGCTTGTGGCAGTCCAAAATTATTCGTCAACGGAAGCAATGTCGACGGATTGTCGCTTTCATATTCTCCATGAGCATTGCTGTGATCCAGCGTGGTATAAGGAAGAGTCAGCGCACCGCCAATCTTAACTTTTAATCCGTCAAACTCAGTATCCGTCTTCGGGGTTTCAAAAACATTGATGCCGTCTTTATTGGTCTGACGTAACTGAGCAAATGCAACGCAAGTGGTTAGAATCGCGACTACCGTCAGGAGGCTTCTTTTTTTCATTTTCATCGTTCTTTGTTTATTTGTTTAATGGTAAATAATCAGTGGTTCTGTGTATATTCTATTGAATTAAAATTAATCGCTGCTCCTTCAAAAGTAACGTTGTAATTTACCGTAACCTGGTCTTTCGTTTTCATGGTACCCAGCATGGCAGTCGGTGCTTTCATACTGAAATCGCTCATTTTAAGCGGTAGTGCTCCCTGAAAGGTATACGAACCGGGGCTCACTTCCTTTCCACTTGCCTTGAGCGTCACTTTCTTTGTGGTACCTCCCATGGAAAGATTTCCGGTGACAGTTACCGCAACATTATTACCTTCCACCTGCAACGAATTTAACTCGGTCATGGTGAAATTGATAGTCGGATTCTTCGGCGCGTTGAACGTTTCGTGTGTTTTCTTGTCCATCAGCTTCTCTCCGCTAAGGATAGAACGAACCGGGATTTCCACGATCAGAGATTGTGGACGGTTGTCAGCCACTGTCAATTTCCCGCTCAATTGCGTCACCTTTGTTGTGAAATCATGATTCACATTCGTCTCTCCATCAATTGTTACCGTATAAGACTTGACGGTTAGTGTCTGGGCATTTACTAAGACAGCTGCCATCATGAAGATGGACATGAGTGTAAATAAGAATCGTTTGCCGAATAATACTTTTTTCATAATTAAATGTATTGAAGTTATTAATATTGTTTTCCTATAGTTTTAATAGGATTATGTTGCCTTTTACCCCAAAAATGGGAAGGTCTCCCTTTATTATACGAATTTTCTTTTCTTCTTTCCTCGGGCCAGGTCAGACACTTTGTAAAATATACGCCCGAACATTGCAAATTTATCAGACCTTAAAACAAGCCAAACATCAATGCTATAGTTTTAGTAGG
The DNA here is from genome assembly GCF_002316955.1 of Proteiniphilum sp. UBA1028. Taxonomy (NCBI): domain Bacteria; kingdom Pseudomonadati; phylum Bacteroidota; class Bacteroidia; order Bacteroidales; family Dysgonomonadaceae; genus Proteiniphilum; species Proteiniphilum sp. UBA1028. The sequence continues at coordinate 15,507 of NZ_DCEN01000083.1, read as the reverse complement.
ATGTGTTCCCAAAAAAAACTATTCACACAACAGACAATCTTCTTTTGTTTCCATCATAATCTGCTCCAGGCTTCTTCCGGACAGCATTTCCACAAATTGTCTGTGAAACTGCTTCCAGTAGAGATTTGCCTTACAACACAGCGAAGAACGTTCGCAAAATGAGTCATCAGAGACACATTGTACAACCAGAACAGGTTCAAATGCCGTATAAATATCCAACATGGTAATCTCAACAGCGGGCCGGGCGAGCACATAGCCACTTCCCCTTCCTCCAACATTTCTGATCAATCCCTTCAGTTTGAGAGCGCTGATAATGTAATCCAGATATTTGACCGAAATCTGCTGTCGCTTTGCAATATCCTTTTGCAGGACACCTTCAGGATTCTTACAATCAGCAATTTCAATCATTGTCCGTAATCCATATCGTATTTTAGTGTTTATTTTCATTCCCCTTTGACCGACAGACAAAGATAGCATAAAATTAAAAACCGATGTTATGTTTCACCGGTTTTCTACAGTTCTTCCTGGAAAAAAAAAGCATGTTCCACCGAGTTCATGATGTCAAACAATTCAGCGAGCGTTGTGGCTTTCAGCATCGCGATGCGAGTGGCTTTGAAATCCGGTATTCCCTTGAATAGGGGGGTGGCGGCCAGATGGCGACGCATATGCAGGATACCGCGTACTTCGTCGAGACGATCCACACTTTCCTGCACTTGTTTTTTCAATACATCCAGATACCAGCGGAACGACTCTCTCGGAGCATGTTCGCCGGTTTTCAGGTAGTGCTTTACCTCCTGAAAGATCCACGGCTGCCCGATACTGCCCCTGCCAATCATTACTGCATCCACACCGGTTTCGTCAAACCGGTGTTTTGCTATTTCCGGCGAGGTGACGTCACCATTTCCTATGATGGGTATGTGCATGCGAGGGTTATTCTTCACCTCTGCAATCAGCGACCAGTCGGCTTCTCCCTTATACATCTGCGCACGGGTGCGCCCGTGCAGGGTAAGTGCTGCGATGCCGCAATCCTGAAGTTGTTCCGCCAGGGATACGATGATCTTTGAGTTATCGTCCCATCCCAGTCGGGTCTTTACCGTCACAGGTTTCTTTACTGCCTGGACTACCTTTTCGGTGATCTCCAGCATCAACTCCGGTGTGCGCATCATTCCCGACCCGGCGCCCTTGCCGGCGATCTTTCTCACTGGACAACCGAAGTTGATATCGATCAGGTCCGGATCTGCCTCTTCGCATATTTTAGCTGCTTCCACCAACGCATCGGGGTCACTGCCATAAATCTGTATTCCGATGGGACGCTCCTCCTCGCCAAAAAAAATCTTCCGCCTTGTCTTCTTCACATCACGGATAAGGGCATCACTCGAAATGAATTCGGTATAAACCATATCCGCCCCAAACTGCTTGCAAAGCAATCGAAAGCCTACATCGGTCACATCCTCCATGGGAGCCAGAAAAACCGGCCTGTCCGGAAATTCCAAATGAGCTATTTTCATTTTCCTAATTTCTCCTTCCACGCCAACTCGTTAAAACCAACAAGCACAAAATCGTCGGTCACCACCAGCGGACGTTTCACCACCATACCGTTTGATGCCAAAATATCAAGAAGTTCGTCACGTGAAGCTTCTTTCACCTTTTCTTTCAGATTCTGCTGTCTATAGATCAGCCCCGAGGTATTGAAAAACTTATTGACAGGCAGACCGCTTCTGTCGATCCACTCGGCAAGTTCGTCGCGGGTAGGATTCTCTTCAACGATGTGGCGGACATCAACATCCACGCCATTCTCTTTCAGCCACAAGGCAGCCTTCCGGCAAGTGCCGCAACTGGGATATTGTATAAATAACGGTTTCATTCGCGTTGTAATTTTGCAGGTGATGCTCCTCCTCAAACTGGTATGAGGTTGGAGCTCTGTGATTTTAGGGAGCAAAGATACGCAAAGCAGATTAAATAATAAAATTGTATGGGAGCTGAGACAATTTACTGTCAGTCCATGTAGATACTCACATTGTTAAGCCGTAAAGGAGATACATACGACCTGCTATCGGCGGCACGCAAAGATGCGGCATGACTCATATTGCTATCAAGGGTTACAGGCGTAAGCTTCTGCCTGTATACCTTCCATTCTTTTAACGGGTTTATTCCGTAAGAGAAGGAGGCTTCAAATGCGTTGTAAAATTTAACCACCAGTTGATTGCGGCCTTTTTTCAGGGGTAGCAGCACCGGCTCTTTTTCTTTTGGTATCCTCCCGGGCGAAAGATGCGCCGTGAGATACTCTCCATTAAGCAATATGTAAACTCCGTTTCCGGACACAATCTCCACAGCAGCTGTCTGCTCCTTTTCTGCTGTAATCTCCTGCAAGAGAAGCATACTTTCCCGTGGTGCGATGCTTTCGGCATACTCCATTCCATGCTGGAAATCCGTCACACACTCCCACCCTGATCCGGGAGCATCCGGGTCGATGAATGACTGACCTTCCTCCGGAATATTTCCAAAGACGCCACGCCCGGGTTTCCGGTAGACCTTCCCCCACTCCACAGCCCCTGCTGTCTGTATTGTCGTGCGGGCATGTTCCGGATTGAGCGTGATTGTCTGTGCCATGCTGTCGACACTCCATGTAATCTCGCGACCGGCTTCACCGCCGGTATAAATAATCTCGGGCGTTATTGTCCGCTTCCGGGTGCGCACCTTCCAGCCATAACCGATCAGGCTCTTGTACCCGGCATAATAGTTAAGACTTGAATGACCGAATAACGGCATCGCGTTTTGAGGGGACAGCACACCGTTCACAATCACTTTTTGGACAACTTCCTTCGGGAGAAAAAGCGCTTTTGTCGGATCATTTCTCCAGATAGACGATTGTTGCAAAGGATTGGCTTTTACCCATTCCCCGATTCCCAGAAGTACATCGCGTTCAAATTCTACCACCGAGCCATCGCCCCGCGGTCCGATATTCAGCAGATAATGTCCGCCGCCACCGACCACCCTGATCAGGCTTGTTATTTTTTCATTTACTTTATCTTCCACGCTCCCCCGCTCCTGCCAAGACCGATAGCCCCAGGTCTCGTCGAACATGGAGGCAGCTGTCTGCCAGGGTACTCCAAGCTTGTAACCGGGATATTCGTTGTCCGCCATCACCGCAAAATCAACATAGTCGTTCCCCAGCCTTCCGCTGACCATGCATTGCGGCTGCAGGCGATTCACCAGCTCATACAATCCCTTACTTTGTGCGGGAGTAAGTGATCCCATATCGAACCAGATCTCGGAAATCTCTCCGTAATTTGTCATAATCTCCTCCACCTGTTTCATGTTGTAAGTGTAATGTTCCGGCGTAAGAGGGTCGGCATTATGACTGGAGATGGGATAAGCCTGGGGATAATGCCAGTCAATCAACGAGTAATAGACCCCGAAACCAATTCCTCCTCTGTGACAGGCAGCCGCCAGCTCCTTCATCATATCTTTTCCGTAAGGAGTAGCATCCACAATATTAAAATCGGTATATGCAGAGTGGTACATGCAGAACCCGTCGTGATGTTTCGAGGTAAAAACGATCGACTGCATGCCTGCTTCCATTGCCAGGGCCACGATGCTGTCGGGATTCCATTTTACCGGGTTAAACTCCGTTGCGGTATGTGCGTACCAATCACTAAAAATACCTGCAAACGACTGAATTTGCTCGCTATATCCCCTTGTGACCGGTTTTCCCTCGTATACCCCGCCATAAACGGAATAAAGGCCGAAGTGAATAAACATCGAGAACTTCCGGTCGAGCCACTCTTGCGACGGCTTCTGCCGGGCTGCCAGCAAGACCGTACTACAGAACAGAATCAGGGTTATCTTCAGCTTCATGCGTTATTTATATTTCACCCATTTTATCATTTCTTTTATTGAGGGTTTTTTACCGTACATCAGAATACCTACCCGGTAAATTTTTGCCGCAAAAATAGAAATGAGAATAAATGTACCATATAGCAACAAAACTGACAACAGCTTCTCCCACATAGGTATTCCAAACGGAATACGTACCATCATGACGATGGGAGATGTGAACGGGATGAGCGATGTCCAGAACGCCAAAGGACCGTCGGGATTGCTCACGCTGTAGAATCCGGCAAAAAATGCAAACATAATAAGCAGTGTCACCGGCGTCATAAACTGACTGGTATCTTCTTCGCTGTCTACAGCCGAGGCAAACATCGCAAAGATAGATGCATACAGAACATATCCACCTACGAAGAAAAGGAGAAAGTACAATGCAATCTCAAACCAGTTAACGCTCTCGATCAAATTAACCAATCCTTCCATATCGAAATCCCCCATGTCGGCCGACATAGCTGCAGCCTTTTCGGGAGAAGAGATAAAGAATGACAGCCCCCCGAATAAGACACCCAGGAGTACTCCCCATATTACCAGTTGGGTAATTCCAACCAAACCAATTCCAACAATCTTTCCGATCAGTAATTTTACCGGCTTTACCGAAGAGACCATCACCTCCACAATACGGCTTTTCTTCTCTTCCAATACGGCCTGCATCACCATATTGCCGTATAGAAGAATGAACATGTAAATGAGTATGGTAAAGATCATCCCGATGATGGTGGCAAGCTCGGTTGACGACTCCTGCACACTCCCATCGTCCCCCATACGAAGGGTTCGCAGGGATATTTTGGAGCCATCTTCAACAATAGCACGAACCCGGGAAATTGCTTCGGCATCCACGTTGCTTGATGTGGATAGCTCATCGAGCTTTTGCTGGGTCACCTTCTCTGTCAGCGTATTCACGATAATGGATTGCAACTCCTGCGGAGCCTGCTTTTCGGACATGAGCGAAACAGCATGCGGATTCACATTCAGGTCGCCCGTAATCTGCAGAATGGCGAAGAGATCCTTGCCCAACCGTGATTCCTGATCCTGTTGTCCCGATTCTTCCACAATCTGAAACTTATAACTATCGGTAGACTTCAACAGCGAGGCATAAGTACCGGTATTGTCAATTACAGCGATGTTCTTTACCCCGCCTTCATTCAGGGTAGAGAGCCAAAATGGAATTACCGACAAAGCCACCATCAGCAGCGGCATGAGCAGGGTGAGAATGATGAATGATTTTTTCCTGACCCGCGTGATATATTCCCGTTCTATGACTAATCCTAATGTATTCATTTCGTTTAGAGATTAAATGAGATTGATAAAGATTGACTTTGCCACTGCCTATCTGGCATTACCAGTCACCGTTTTAATAAAAACATCGTTCATGGTGGGCAATTCCTCGTCGTAACTCACCACCTCATATCGATCGAAGATCAGTCGTGCCAGGTGATTACTGCTCATATTCTCCATCTTTTTGATGCGCAAATCGATAAATTCGTGATAGGGCTCCCTCGACAGAACTTCGATCGAAGGATGAACAAAATCGAACTCACTCCCCAGAATGCGAAAGCGGAAAATGCCCGGCCGGTATTCCTTCCTGATGTCAAACACTTTTCCCTGCAGAACTACCTGCGACTGATGGATAAGGGCAATATTGTCGCAGAGCTCCTCTACCGACTCCATATTGTGGGTGGAGAGGATGATGGTTTTTCCTTCGTCTCTGAGGCGGAGCATCTCATTTTTCACCATATCCGTATTCACCGGATCGAAACCGCTGAAAGGTTCGTCGAATATCAGCAGATCGGGATTGTGTATTACGGTAGAGATAAACTGTACTTTCTGCTGCATACCTTTGGAGAGTTCCTCCACTTTCCGGTTGTACCAATCCATAATATCGAACCGCTTGAACCATTTCATCAGTTCGTGGTGTGCATCTTTTTTAGATAGTCCGCGCAGTTGGGCAAGATACATTGACAGCTCCCCCACCTTCATTTTTTTATAGAGACCGCGTTCCTCCGGCATATATCCGATATTATACACATCGTCACTTCTGGATGGCCTTCCGTCGATCATCACGCTCCCACTGTCGGGAGCCGTGATGCGGGTAATGATACGAATAAGGGTGGTCTTTCCCGCTCCATTGGGGCCCAGTAATCCGAAAACCGTTCCTCGTGGAACCTGAATGCTCACCTTATTGAGAGCCAGGTGATTTGCGTATTGCTTCACCACTTCTTTGGTTTCTAAATACATATGTTTGGTTTCTAATATTTCAATACAATCCGCTCACCCAGTTCTTTGGCAAGTACTTTTTTAATCTCCTGAAGTTGTTGCAACCTGGTGATAAGTGTCACATAATCATCCTTGTTACCCGATTTCATCTCTTTTTTAATTTCTTCAATTTTCTGGAGTACGTAGACATTCTTCAGTTCAGTAGTAGCACGCGGGACATAGGAATGAAGCAGATTTTTTTCAAGCAGCCGCGAACTTTTGTCTCCCATTTCCTCGCCCAATATTTTTGAATGTATCTTGCTCAAATGATACCGGTCGCTCATCAACTCCGATGCAAGTTTATTTACTTTTGGGTCGGGATGTGACAAAAAGTAACGCCCCGAGTTAAACTCAGCATCTTTGATATTCTTCACGGCTTCTTCAAACATTTGCCGGTAAAGATCGTTGGAAAAGCCAATCTGGTCACGCTCCAAGTCATACTGTACAAATTCTGTCACACCCGGCCCCACTTCCACCAGCACGTCTTCTTCAACCACTTTTTTTCCCTCTTTTCGTTTTTGCTTTTCGAACTTCTGGTAAATGGGTGTATTGCCATAGCGAACCACGTAGCGCAATATTTCCCGTTCGTATTTATCGTAAGGATTCAGGGAGGAAATCCTCCGGACTTTTGATCTCTCCTCTGCCGGATCCGTCGACTGTTCCTGATTTTCACCGCGCGCCACCGCCTTATCGTCCTGCTCTTTTTTTCTTTCGTAATTACGTTTCCGGATTTTGTTGATTTCCGCAATCAGTACTCGCTCCTGCATGTTGAGCAACTGAGAGCAATCCTGAATATACACAGAACGGGTGATGGTATTCGGAATGAGGGCTATGCTCTCCACCACATTGGAGATCAACCCTGCCCGTTTGATGGGGTCATCGCCCACCTCCTCCAGCAAGAGTTGTGTTTTAAAACGGATAAAGTCAACCTCGTTGTCCGAAATATAACGATGAAAATTATCCGCATTCTGCTTTTTGGCAAAGGAGTCAGGATCCTCTCCCGGCGGGAGCAGCACCACCTTCACGTTCATGCCATCTTCCAGCAACAGATCAATACCCCTCAATGCGGCTTTTATGCCAGCCGCATCGCCGTCGTACAATACCGTGATATTTTCAGAGAAGCGATGAATCATGCGAATCTGCCCGTGTGTGAGAGCTGTTCCCGAAGAGGATACCACGTTTTCAATACCAGCCTGATGCATTGAGATCACATCCGTGTATCCTTCTACCAGAAAACACTTATCCTGCTTCACAATGGCACTTTTGGCAAAGTAGATGCCATACAGTTCGTTGCTCTTTGAGTAAATCTCGCTTTCGGGAGAGTTGACGTATTTTCCCGTGTTGTCCACTTTTTTGAGGATGCGTCCCCCGAAAGCGACAACCTTTCCTGACAGTTTGTGAACAGGAAAGATCACCCTACCCCGGAACCGGTCGACAAGCCGCTGGTTATGCTCTCCTCCCGCGGAGAGTCCGGTCTTCAACAGAAAATCACGTTTGTATCCAGCTTTCTGCGCTTCCTGGGAGAAGGCATCGCGTTGTTCCGGGCTGTAACCCAGTTGAAACTTTTTGATAATATCATCCCGGAAGCCCCTTTCCCTGAAGTAAGTGAGGCCAACGGCTTTTCCTTCGGGATGGGTATGCAGTATCTTTACAAAAAAGTCGCGGGCATACTCATTCAGGATAAACATGCTCTCCCTGTCGCTCTGTGCCTGCTTCTCCTCATCGGTAAATTCTGTCTCAACGACTTCGATGCTGTACTTGCGGGCAACATATTTCAATGCCTCGTAGTAAGAGAGCTGTTCATGCTTCATCACGAAGTGTATGGGCGATCCGCCCTCTCCGCAGGCAAAGCATTTGCAGATATTCTTTGCAGGAGAAACATAGAAGGAGGGAGTACGGTCATCGTGAAAAGGACATAATCCCACCCAGTTCACTCCTCGGCGGCGGAGCGTAACAAAGTCGGACACGATATCGATAATTTGGGCTGCGTCCTGAATACGTGCTATTGTTATCTGATCAATCATTGGGATACGAAATTAATGATTTATGTTGTGAAAACACATTTTTAAAAAATAAAATCATACATTTGTACGGGATTAATCTAATCCAACCAACATTAAAATATTTGAAGATGGATGCAATCGATTGGTCGAACATATCGTTCGGCTATATGAAAACCGACTACAATGTACGCAGTCATTTCGCCGACGGAGAGTGGAGTGCCCCCACACTGGAAACGTCAGAATACCTGAACCTCCACATGGCTGCCACCTGTCTGCATTACGGACAGGAAGTCTTTGAAGGATTAAAAGCGTTCCGGGGCAAAGACGGGAAAATACGCATTTTCCGCATGCGGGAAAATGCATTGCGCCTGCAATCATCCTGTCGCGGCATCATGATGGCCGAGTTGCCGGTCGACCTTTTTGAGGAGATGGTGCTCCTCGTTGTGAAAAAAAACGAACGTTTTGTTCCCCCCTATGAGAGTGGAGCATCACTATATATCCGCCCGCTGCTTATTGGCACCAGTGCACAGGTGGGCGTAAAACCAGCCAAAGAATACACATTCCTTATTTTCGTGACACCAGTAGGCCCTTATTTCAAGGAGGGATTCAAGCCAACCCCCATGGTCATCATGCGGGAGTACGACCGTGCGGCACCACTGGGCACCGGCACATACAAGGTGGGAGGAAACTACGCTGCCAGTCTGAAATCAGGGGAATTAGCCCATGAGATGGGTTACTCTGCGGTATTGTATCTCGATGCGAAAGAGAAAAAATATATCGACGAATGCGGGCCGGCCAATTTCTTCGGAATAAAGAACAACACCTACATCACGCCCAAGTCGACTTCCATATTGCCCTCAATCACCAACAAAAGCCTGATGCAACTGGCTGAAGACATGGGACTCACCGTAGAGCGCCGCCCGGTACTGGAGGAAGAGCTTAACACATTTGAAGAAGCAGGGGCATGCGGTACCGCCGCCGTGATTAGTCCTATACTGCGCATCGACGATTTGAGCGAACACAAGACCTACGAAATTGCGAAAGACGGAAAGGCAGGGCCTGTCAGTGAGAAGCTTTATCGTAAGCTGCGGGCAATTCAATATGGCGACGAGCCCGATGTGCATGGCTGGATCACGATCGTATAATAAAAACCAAAGCGGCTTCTGCCGCTTTTTTATTTTTGAGGAGGGTGAATGTCCACTAGTCTCTCCATTCAGTATAGGGATGGAGAGAGAGGAACGAATTGTAATAACGAACGTTCCCCGTCACTTCAAGCCCCAGCCAATCGGGTTTCGCATAAGTCTCGTCTTCGCTTTCCAGCTCCACTTCAGCAATGCACAAACCTTCATTTTTACCATAAAACTCATCCACTTCAAAGGTATGGCTCCCAACCTGCACCAGATAGCGCTTCTTTTCGATCAGGGCATCCTCGCACAGTTGAAGCATCTCTTCGGCATCTTTCACAGGAATCTCGTACTCCCATTCATGTCGTTTTAATTCGCCATCTATCGCTGCACTCTTGATGGTGACATATGCCTTCTCATCTTTGATCCGCACACGGATTACACTTGTTTCCGACTGGGAAAGATAACCCTGTTTGATAAACATGCTTTTAAATGCGTCTGCTTTGTAGTTTCCCTCGACCAGAAATTTCCGTTCAATCTCGTATCCCATATTTCTCTATTTGTGACATTGTAAAAAAATCGAAAAGCAAAATGTGTTGCAGACAGCAAAAGGAAAAAAACTATGTTTTTAAGTCCCCGTAATCACTACGAAAAAAATAAAAACATAGTTAAGATTTTGGTTGGATTAAATAAAAATCAATGCGCGTAATTCTATTCTTTATTCAATGAATCTAAAACAAAAATAAGATATTCTTGCTAATTAATAAAATATTTTTCCAAATATTCAAAAACATTGAGGAATTTTTCCCCACTTATGCTGAGCTTTTTTATTGTCCCAAAGAGGAATTTCCACAAACACTCACTATCTCAAATAAAGAATTAAGCAGGGAAATACCGAACATTCGCAAAAGTGGTTTTGTTTAGAAAATGGAGCTTTCAATGAAGAAACTCCTTCAAAAAATTATCAATAATGAAAAAGCAAGGAATTAAAGGTAATTGGAATGAGTTGAAAGCCCTCGCCAAACAAGAATGGGCTGATTTGACGGACGATGATCTTCTGTACGAAGATGAACAGGACGACGAGCTTTTTGGCAGAATCCAGTCAAGGACAGGCAAAACACGAGACGAGATCCGGGATTGGTTCGAGAGAGAGCTTGATAAAATTTAAACAGTGATCTTTCGGAGCACAACAATGCGCCGGAATAGTAGCCGAACGGGCAGGATGCCAAACAGTTGCCTTGAGGATGCCAGGCATTCCATTCAATACCAGGATAGATGCCCCCCGTCGTCTATTGTCTACAAAATACGAATGTGTGAGGGCCGTAAAAAAAAATGACTTTCCGAACAAATGGTGAAACATTTTGTTTTTACAGTTTGCCAACTTACAACATCGTATGATAAAACAGATATTGACGGCTTTCCTCGTGCTAACCAGCATGATTGCTTTTGCTCAAAAGGGAAAGATTGAAGGGCGTGTGTACAACGAAAAGACCAACGAAGCGCTTGAATCTGCAACTATCCGGATACAGGGAACGGCCATTGGTTTGTCGAGTGACGCCAGAGGTAAGTTCGTTTTCGCGGATGTCGACCCCGGCTTTGTTAGACTGGAGGTGAGCTATGTTGGATTTGAAACCACCTTATCGCCCGAGATCCAGGTGCAGGGCAATCAGACGGCCTTCATCGATATTGCTGTACCCGAGTCCTCTACCCTGATCAGCGAAGTAGTAGTCAGGCCCAGCATAAATCTGAAAAAGATTGAGAGTCCTGTTTCCTTCCTTACTGTGGGGGTACGGGATATCGAAAAGGCTGCCGGCGTAAACCGCGACGTATCGAAAGCAATCCAGACACTCCCGGGGGTTGGAGCAACTGATCCTAACCGAAATGACCTTATTGTGCGGGGTGGCGGTCCTTCGGAAAATGTCTTTTACCTCGACGGCATTGAGATCCCAATCATCAATCACTTTGCCACTCAGGGCTCCTCGGGAGGGGTAGTGGGGGTGATTAATCCCGACTTCGTGCGTGAGATCAACTTCTATACGGGTGCCTTCCCGGCCAGCCGCCCCAATGCACTAAGTTCTGTGATGGATATTCGTCAGAAGGATGGCAGCCGCGACCGTGTTCACACTCAAATGGCGGTGGGAGCCTCGGACGCTGCTTTCACCATGGATGGACCCGCCGGCGATAAATCTACCTTCATTGTCTCTGCCCGTCAATCTTATCTTCAGCTGTTGTTCAAGCTTATCGGACTTCCATTTCTTCCTACCTACAACGATTTTCAGGTAAAATTCAAACATCAGATTGATCCCAAAAATGAGATTTCCATTATCGGGCTGGGGGCCATCGACAACATGACGCTGAACACCGAATTGCAGGAGACCGGTACCGAAGCACAACGCTACCTGCTTAGTTACCTGCCAATCTATCAACAATGGAACTATGCAGTGGGGGCAGTATATAAACACTTCAGCAACCACTATTTTGACACATGGGTTTTAAGCAGGAACATGCTGAGAAACAGCAACTTCAAATATCAGGACAACGACGAATCACTCCCAAAGTTATCGGATTACCGGTCGGACGAGGCAGAGAATAAATTACGCTTCGAACGAAGTTACCCTGATCTACCGGTTAAACTGCTGTTTGGTGGAGGAGTTACCTATTCCCATTATACCAACGAAACCAATCGCAGGATTTTCAGAAATGGCAATCTCGAGGATCTGATCTACAACACCGAGCTGGATCTCTGGTCCTACATGGCATTTATCCAGCTGTCCGATACTTATATGAACGACAGGCTCTCTCTTTCTCTGGGTCTCAATACTATCGGAAACAACTTTAACAACAACATGAGGAATCCGTTGAATCAGTTCTCCCCACGATTCTCCGCCTCCTACCGGATAAGCGACAAGTGGGATATCAACGGTAACGTGGGACGCTACGCAATGCGTCCTGCATACACCACAATGGGGTATAGAGATGGCGCAGGCAATTTTGTAAACAGAAATGAACAACTGAAACACATCATCTCCAGCCAGGCGATTGCAGGAGTTGAATTCCGACCGAACGACCGGTTGCGGTTTAATCTGGAGAGTTTTTATAAACAGTATCAAAACTATCCGCTTTCGGTGGCCAACGGCATGAGCATTGCCGGAAAGGGAACCGAATATGGGCAGATCGGTGACGAGGAGATTGTCTCTACCGGCAAGGGACATGCTTATGGCATGGAGTTCTCCGGCAGACTAATCAACACGAACAAGGTTAATGCGGCATTCACCTACACGCTGTTCTGGAGTGAGTTCACCGACAGGATCGGAATTTATCGCCCCTCCAACTGGGACACACGCCATATGCTCAACCTTACAGGCAGCTACAGATTGCCTCATAATTGGAATGTGTCGATGCGCTGGCGGCTTGTGGGTGGCGCTCCCTATTCTCCCATCGACATGGATCTCTCCACCAGCAAAGCGGCCTGGAGTGTCACCAATCAGGCCTATATCGACTATGTCCACTACAACACTCTGCGACTGAGTAGTTCCCATCAGCTGGATGCCCGCATCGACAAGGAATTCTATTTCCAAAAGTGGATGCTAAACTTCTATCTGGATATCCAGAACGTATACAACTTCCAGTCTGGAAACCCACCTATTTACACCAATAAAGATATCAACGGGGTAGTACAAGACAATCCAAACGACCCGCAGAGACATATTCTCAGAGAAATTGCGACCGATAGCGGCACCCTACTGCCCACAATTGGAATTATGGTGAAGATATAATGCGTAATTGTTTACCCATTCCCATCCTCACAATGAGCCTACACTAATGCCGAAAGAATATTGTCTTACCGATCGATATTTCCGGGAAGTGATTGCCAAAGATTCAGGACTGAGCCCGGTACCCAACCTGACACCTCTCTTTTCATATCCGGAAGTAGAATTACAACAGAATCTAGTATTTAGATCAAGGTGGCTTGGATTACACTATTACACCCTGGGCTACTTCCGATTACCCGGCTGTAATGAGGTGAAAATCCAATGAAACTCTAACGATGCACTCATCATTTTGAGAGAAAAAAGTGCCTGCAAAAGAAAGATACAAAATTAGAATAAAACAATCCTAATTTTTCGACATATTTTAGAATTAGAGCATTTTTAATTCTAATTATGTGGCATTATCTAGATTAAAGCTATCTTTGTTCTAATTATATTTCAATCGACCACATTCCTTAGCCAGGGAGGGCACAAGAGTTTTCAGCCAACCCTGTTGAACCGGCACTGGGTTATCAACGACATGGAGGTAATCAGCCTTCTGAGCAAGGCTGACAGATTCCTGGGCCAACTGGACATGTACTCCGAGTATGTGAATGTTGATTTGTTCATCGCAGAAACTGCGTCAACCAGGGGTGGGGAAAGAATTTTTATATACTGTAATATCATGACAAGTGATCTTTACTTTAGAAAAGTGTACCGGGACATCTCTTGAAACAAATACTATTTTACATTTTACTATGAAACCTATTAGCGTTTACAGTCTCACCTCGGCATTATGTTTTACCCTGACCCTCCTCGCTTGCCAAGATACAATTGATGGAGAAGAACAAGCCGGGAAATTGAGACACATGAACATAGAGGAGGCTAAATCGCTGTTTATAGCCACACATGATGCCGGGGCTACACTGTATGGCATGAAACGCACCTCTCCCCTTCGATCCACTGCCGACAGCGGTGAACAAATGTATGAAGTGGAATATCGTGACCATGCGGGCAAAAAGATCAGAGGGATGATACCTTTCTATGTGCGCGATCTGGGTGACTATCTGCTTACGATCTTTCATGAACAAGGGAGGACCGGTGAGATCTATCTTGTTAGAAAGAGCGACGGAAAGGCCTCCGAGATACCTGGAGAATATATTCCCAGCCTTAGCGGGAACAACGAAATACTCTATAACAAGAGCGTGAACAGGCGGTCTTTCCGGCCCAATTACATTGATAGCGAATGGGATTTTCTGGATATCGTGAAAGACAGGGAAAATAACCTCTATTATACAGCCATTCGCTGCAACAACAGCGGCCTCTGCCCGCATATCCTGTATCGTGCCTCTCCGGCTCCCGGCGGGGAATTTACATACAAGCCACTCTCGGTTGAGAACGAGACGGTATGGGGTTTTTGCGTGGATGGCGATGGGAATGTGCTGTATGGACTCGCCGGCGGGCGGTGGATGCGATCCGTTCGCGCAGACGGTGTGCCTGGCGAACTCATCCCAACTGTAAGGAAAACAAATGGCGACTCTCCAGTTTACGTATGCAACTTTGTGTGGAGCAGTACGGAAGGGATCATGGCACTTTACTCTTTTATGGGCGACTACGACGAGAAGAGTTACACCTTCACCCCTTATCACGAACCCAGACATTTCCTGATGACTTTGAAGAATGGACAGTTTGAGAAGGTAAGAGAAATAAACCTGCCATTTACCAATAATTTCCCTACCTCGACCAACCTTTCCCATGTCGCGGGGAAAGTAATCTATAGCCATTATCACGGAGGAGTTACTACGCTAATCGACCTGTCGAGCGAGGAATTCTATCGGGAGACGCCCTGTCCTGTACAGGCAAATATGGTGATAAATAACCTGTTGTATCATTTTGACAAGAACGGTTTAGCCCTCACGCGGGTAGACATCGAAGACGGAACCACCACTCATATTTACAAGTTGGATCGTGCCCGGCTTGAAGGGTATACGGTCGCTCACATCCTCGATGTTTCCGAAACGTGTATCTTGCTTGGTGCTTATCGGATGTCAGACAAGCACTACTTGCTGATGAGGATGAATGTCGATAATGAGATAACCATCCTGAAGGACATTCCAGGGGGAGGAGTCTCCCTCTTCACCTCTTTAGATTAAGTCAGAGTTATGAAATGATCTAATCATTTTTAACCGGTGGGTGCCTGTGGCGTCGGTAACTTGTAAGAAGTAATTAGAAATATAGCAAAATCAGGATAATACATTTGTCCAGCTTTCATGCATAAAAACCGGACATTTTGAAATATAAATAATTATTTACTCAGCAGTAAGAGTCAGGGAAGCAGATTGTCTCTGCAATACAGAGACTGGTAATTTATCACTCTTTATTTTGTTTGGGGTGAATTTGTTTTTCCAAAAAGCAAAACACTCACCGGAGACTCCGATAAGTGTTTGGTTTTCAAGTGATCCGGGCGGGATTCGAACCCACGACCCA
>NZ_DCEN01000047.1:37553-42017 GCF_002316955.1 Proteiniphilum sp. UBA1028 | reverse complement strand
AGGTTCTTCGATATCTGTAAAGGGCTGGGCGTGGAGGAAGAGCATATCAGGTTAATTATTCCATTGAAAAAGAATCTGGATGAGAATAGAGCCATCCTCAAAGAAGAACTTGATTACGAAGGCGTCTCGGTGATCATTTCACAACGAGAATGTGTACAGACATTGAAAAAACAAAAAAAACAATGCAAAAAAACATCATTATTGCCGGAGTAGGTGGACAAGGTATTCTCACCATCGCATCCATCATAGATCTGGCAGCCATGAATCTGGGTCTTCACGTGAAGCAGGCAGAAGTACATGGCATGAGTCAACGCGGCGGCGCCGTTGAGTCACACCTACGCATCTCCACTGAAGAAATTTACTCGGACCTGATTCCTCTCGGGAAAGCAGATCTGATCCTCTCTATTGAACCAATGGAGTCGTTACGATACCTTCCTTTCCTATCGCCGGGAGGAGTCATCGTCACATCAACGGAATCCTATGAAAATATCCGGAACTACCCCGACAAAACAGAACTATTGAACCATATACGAGAATCTGCCTCCTGTCTGTTGATAGACGCGGGAGCAATCGCCACGGAGGCCGGGAATGTGAAGACATACAACGTAGCCATGCTGGGTGCCGCAGCACCTTACACCGGTATGGAAGCAACAGAACTGGAAAAAGCAATCGCCACTTATTTTGCCGATAAAGGAGAAAAAATCATTGCGACGAACCTGAACGCCTTTAGACTCGGAAAAGATTATGCACAAAAATAAGATGACCTGGAACTCCGACATTGAATGTGCCGACAGGCAACAACTGTACGAGATACAAAGTGGACGCCTCACTGCGATGATTCACCGAATCTACGACAACGTACCTTTTTATCATAACAAGTTGAAGGAGGCAGGCATAGAACCCGGCGACATCAGAAGTGTGGATCAGCTGAAATATCTGCCCTTTACCACAAAAACCGATCTTCGCGATAACTATCCCTTTGGACTGTTCACCGTACCGCAAAGCGAGATTGTGCGAATCCACGCATCAAGTGGTACCACAGGGAAGCCCACGGTGGTGGGCTATACGCAACAGGATCTGGAGATATGGGCTGAGGTGGTAGCACGCAGCCTCACCATGGCTGGCATACACAGTGGTGATACCATCCAGATTGCCTATGGCTACGGGCCATTTACGGGAGGACTGGGACTGCATTACGGGGCTGAAAAAGTGGGCGCCACCGTGATTCCCATATCGACCGGGAACACCAAAAAGCAACTACAATTTATGACCGACTTTCGGGCAACCATCCTGGCCTGTACGCCATCCTATGCGGCACATCTGGGTGAAAGTATCCGTAAAGAAGGAATCGCTCCGGAAGAGATCAAACTCCGCATTGGTGTTTTTGGTGCGGAACCCTGGACTCACGAGATGCGCAGAGAAATTGAACAGCTGCTGCAGATCAAAGCCTATGACATTTATGGGCTGAGTGAAGTGATAGGACCGGGTGTATCGATGGAATGCGCCTGCCAATGCGGCAACCATGTATTTGAAGATCACTTTATCCCGGAGATCATCCATCCCGAAACATTGGAAGTGTTGCCCGATGGTGAACTGGGTGAGTTGGTCTTCACACCGGTGAGTAAGGTGGCCATGCCTCTTCTGCGTTACCGTACACGCGACCTCACCCGGCTTCACAGGGAGAAATGTGACTGCGGGCGAACTCTGGTACGCATGGAGAAATGCTTGGGGCGTACCGACGACATGCTTATCATTCGTGGTGTAAACGTCTTCCCCTCGCAAATAGAATCGGTACTTATGGAGATGACCGAAACTACGCCTCACTATCAGCTGATTATCAAAAGGGAGAACAATCTCGATACAATGGAGGTACTGGTGGAGATAGATGAAAAAAACTGGTCCGACAGTATCCGCGAACTTGAAGGCATACGACAGCGCATTGACCACAATATTAAATCAACGTTGGGTATCAGTGCAAAAGTTCGCCTGGTGGAACCGCACAGTATCGAACGATCGGAAGGGAAAGCCAAACGGGTGATCGACCACCGACAGTGCTAATTAATGTAATGTACTTCCGTCGCTAAAGACAACATTGTTTCAAAGAGCTGACTGATGATAGCTAAAGACTAAAACTAACATACCAACCGCTGAAAGCTTCATGTTTGCTCCTCAAGAGCTGAAAGCTGAAAGCCGAAACCGAAAATAAAATGCACATCAAACAACTTTCTGTTTTTCTGGAAGACCGTTCAGGGAGACTCACTGAACTGACCCGGATACTGGCTGAAAACGACGTGAATATTACCGCGCTCAGCGTCGCAGAAACGGCCGATTATGGTATTGTACGCATGGTAGTGGGCAGGCCCGAACTGGCAAAAAAAATACTGGAGAAGGCTGGTTTTTCCATAGGACTCACCGACGTAGTCTGTGTGAATATCCCCGACAAACCGGGGTCACTTTATCGCATTCTGGAGATCTTGACTGCAGAAAATATCAACGTGGATTATATGTATGCTTTCTCCAACAACGATGTGGCACTGGCGGTCATTCGTGGCGCAGATATCTCACAAATGAGCGGAGTACTGGAGAAGAACAATCTGCAACTTCTCTCTCAAGTCGATATTTACCAACTGTAAGCCAATTCCTAACCACTGAAGGAAGTAAATTTACTCTTAAAAGCCAACTGCTGACAACTAAAAAAAACTATGCCCCGATTTTCAAATAGTACAACCAATCTCCGTTCATCAGAAATCCGCGATCTGATGAGTCTTGCCACGGCTCCCGATATGATCTCCTTCGCCGGTGGTATGCCGGGCAACGAGTTGTTCCCGCTCATGATCATGGACAAAATTTACAACTCGCTCACAGAAAAAGAGAAGCAGACCGCCATGCAGTACGGTCCGACAACCGGCCTTCCTACTCTTCTTGAGTCATTGTCGGGCTATCTGGAGACAAAGGGACTCCCGATGAAAAATAACCGACTGATCATCACAACCGGCTCACTTCAGGCAATTCATATCCTGGCAAAGGCTTTCATAGACCCGGGAGATCCGGTGCTGGTGGAGACACCCAGCTTTATCGGGGCACTGTCAGCTTTTCGTGCCTGCCAGGCCGAACTGATTACCGTACCGCTGATGAGTGACGGGATGGAAATAGATCAGTTGCAAAAAAGATTGGAAAGCACATCTATCAAACCGAAATTTCTCTACTATGCACCCAACTTTCACAATCCGGCAGGAATCATCTACTCACCGGAAGTAAAACAGGAGATGGTTAAACTACTGAAAAACAAGGAAATACCCATCATTGAGGACGATGTATATAGCGACCTCTATTTTTACGAGGAGGACCTGCCAAAGATGCAGCTGATCAAAACAATGGATCCGGAAGGAATAGATGTTTGCTTTACGGGTTCATTCTCGAAGATACTGGGACCCGGACTGCGTCTCGGATGGATGCTTGTGCCCGAATCGGTCTACCGGAAGTGCGAGTTGATCAAACAATCTATCGACGCCTGCTCGCCCAGCATCTCACAGGTCATTGCGGACAAATTTATCCGTGAGGGACATATTTACACCTATGTCGCCCAGGTCCGGGAGGAGTACAAAAAACGGGGAGTGGCCATGATTGAGACACTGGAAGCCTGCCTGCCGAAGTATGTGACATTTGAAAAGCCCCGCGGAGGATTCTATGCATGGCTACAACTGCCTGAAGGTTGCGATGCAACCGATGTATTGAAAAAAGCGATTGAAAATGGGGTGGTCTTTGTCACCGGAAAGACATTCGATCCCGACGGAATCCGCAACGACCACATGCGGGTGTCTTTCTGCAACACCGACGTGGAAACCATCCGCCGCGGTGTTCCGGTGATTGCGGAAGCAATTCGTGAGGTGTATGGCAGGTAAGACACACACCTCACGAATTTTGCCACTATTAACCCAAGAAGGCGATCAACACGCCAGCAGCTACAGCCGAGCCAATCACGCCTGAAACGTTACTGGACATACAGTACTGCAGGATGTGATTCGATTTATCATATTTCAGCGCCAGCTCGTTGGCTACACGCGATGCCATGGGTACAGCACTCAGGCCGGTAGCGCCCACTAGCGGGTTAATCTTCTTCTTCGCTCCCTTGTTATAAAGCTTCACGGCCAAAATACCTCCACCTATAGAGATTGCGAAAGCAAACAAACCCAATACAAGAATTCCAATGGTCTCCCAACGGAGAAATACAAGGGCTGGCATGGTCGCCCCCACGCACACCCCCAGGAATACCGTGGCGGTATTCATGATCGGGCCGGAAGCGGCATCTGCCAGACGTGCTGTATTGGGACCTATTTCCTTTAAAAGGTTACCCAGCATCAGCATACCAATGAGAGGAGCGGCAGAAGGTACAAGCACAGAAACGACCAGCGTCAGTACGATGGGGAAAATAATCTTTACCGCCCTCAGATGTTTGATCTCGTT
>NZ_DCEN01000047.1:36000-37254 GCF_002316955.1 Proteiniphilum sp. UBA1028 | reverse complement strand
TTGATGGTGGTGTAGATGGCAGTAGGCCCGTCTGCTCCTCCGATAATACCCATGGAGGCCGCCTCAGGCAACGAATAGCCCATCAGTACCGCAAGGATGACCACCGTAAAGATACCAATCTGTGCCGCACCACCAAAGAAGGCTAGTTTCAGGTTTCTCAGCATCGGACCAAAATCGGTCAAAGCCCCCACTCCCATGAAGATGACGGGAGGGAGAATACCTGACTTGATAAGAGAGTAATAGAGAAAATTAATGATGCCATACTTGGATGCTATCTCGGGCAGGTTCATCAGGCTTCCGTCAGGATTCACAACCATGTTACTCTCGACAACCGCCAGCCCTGCACCGGGGAGGTTCGCCAGAAGTACGCCAAACCCAATGGGCACCAGCAACAAGGGCTCATACTGTTTAAAAATACCCATATATAATAGCATCCCGGAGATGACCCACATCAGGACAGTGCCCCAGTCGACAAGACCAAAGCCGGTTACTTCCACTATGTTAGAAAAGAATTCACCCATCATGATTGCATTTTAATAAGTATGTCATCTTCATCTACGGAATCACCGTTGGCGAAACAGATCTCTGTCACCACACCATTTTCTTCGGCAGCGACAGCATTGTATGTTTTCATCGATTCAATGTATCCGACGATATCGTCTTTTTTCACGGTATCCCCCACTTTCAGCGGAGTCTCCGACGAATCTTTGGTAAGAAAAAATTTTCCCTCAAGCGGCGAAATCACCTCTTTCACTTCTCCGCTGGACGACGGAACGGGTACCACGGGCTTTTGCACGGAGGCTGACATGTCTGTCTGTACGGCAGATGCGGAGGCTCCGGCAGTTTGGGTACCGTTACTTTCTCCATCGGGGTATGAAATATTTACCACGTACTCCTCGTTGTCGATGGTCACCACCAGTCTTTTTGGCTGAAAACCGTTTCCATTGACTGCCGCGTCTACCGGAACGGCAGGGGCTGACTGTGCGGCCTTTTCTGCTTTCCGCTTTGCCAGATCTGCCTCGAAAGAGCGTTTGGCATCACCCGATTTGTATGCTCTGTATTGTTCGGGATGCATGGCCAATTCAAACAACTCTTCGTCGTCCTGACCCAAATCCCAGTTCTTCTTTTGCATCTCAGCCCTGAACTCGTCCAGCTGATCGGGATAAAGATCCTGCGGGTTGCCGGTATAAAACTCACGTCCCTGCTGCTTTGCCAACTCCACGATTCCGGTAGAGGGTTCCCCCGGAAGCTTGC
>NZ_DCEN01000047.1:35650-35805 GCF_002316955.1 Proteiniphilum sp. UBA1028 | reverse complement strand
ATCATGTCCCAGATATTGTCGGCGATCATAGACCAGCGCTCCTTGCCCTTTTCAAGCTGCAGCACATTCATCAACGCGAGATTCTTCACATACTGGCTGTATGGAGTGACCAGCGGGGGATACCCCACCTTGGGCCACACATAGGTAACCTCGTC
>NZ_DCEN01000047.1:34903-35433 GCF_002316955.1 Proteiniphilum sp. UBA1028 | reverse complement strand
GAAGCAAGGTTGTTCTCGAGATCGGCCATCAGGCTTCCCATCATGCCGCCCGGCAGCCCCGGGCCAATGAGCAACGAGTTCATCATCCTGTTTTTGGGATCAATGTAATAACCCAGAAAGTCATCCATAAATTTCTGCGTAAGTGAACGCACTTTCATGTATGCTTGCATATTAATTTCCGGTACGATGAAGCCGGCATCCTTCAACATCGCCTGCACCGCCAGCACATCGGCATGGCCTGTACCCCACGAGAGGGGTTCCATGCCCACATCGATGTACTCCGCCCCTGCATGGGCAGCCTCCAGAATAGACGCCATCTGGAAGCCGGGGCCTGCGTGACCGTGATATTGCACCGGAATCTGCGGATGGCGTTCCCGGATGTTCTTAATGATCTTGCCGATGCTTGCCGGGCGGCCTACGCCTGCCATATCTTTCACACAGATTTCGTCGGCTCCCATCTCAATCAGCGTATCGGCCAGCGAGGTATAATATTCAACCGTATGCACGGGCGAGACGGTGAGGCTAAGGGC
>NZ_DCEN01000047.1:23354-34621 GCF_002316955.1 Proteiniphilum sp. UBA1028 | reverse complement strand
CGGCGTACATCGGCAGGTACCGGTGTCATCCGTATGCCGTTCAATCCACGCTCCAGCATGTGTGTTTGAATACCTGCCTCATGAAAAGGCTTGGTCCACTGACGGACAGCCGTGTTGGGATTTTCACCGAACAACAGGTTGATCTGTTCAAACCCGCCGCCATTGGTTTCCACTCGCGCAAAACACCCCATCTCGACAATTGCGGGGGCTACTTCGGTAAGCTGCTCCACCGTGGGAACATACTTCCCCGATGACTGCCACATGTCTCTGTATAAAAGACTGAATTTTATTTCTCTGGCCATATATGTTTTTTTTATTTACTTCTTCTGAATCGTATCGACCTTTCCTTTCCCATGAGTAATCACATCTACAGCAGCCACAATGGCAGCCAGCTTTTTGGGATGTGCCCGGTTACCGGAGCGGCTGGAGCTTCCCGGTGTTTTTTCATCCTGTATAAACCTGTTGGTGAAATAGATGACCAGGTTTCCGAGTCCTACCACCAGCCAAAGCACAATGATCACCATGATCATACCAATAAGTAAAAGGCCCAGCGCCTCGCTTAAATTTTCCATATGTATTCGTTATATTTACAATCGCACAATGATAACCCGATAACCTGACTGAAAAGAAACAGACGGAATTAACACAAGAATGCAATTTCTGAAATTCAAAAATACAAAAAATATTCAATTGCATGCACGAAAACGGACAAAATGTGCAGTGCAAACATTATTTTGATTCTTTTTTGGGAAACTGACAACGAATGTGCCTGTTACTGGCTAAAGAGGAAGAAAAGGCTATTGTTGGGGAAGTGAGCGTAGAATACTGGATTTAAGAGTGTAAAACTCATCGTCGGACAGTTCTTCTTTGTCTTTGTTCAAACACAAAATTATATCACGTGCCTTTTCTGTAATTCCTATTTTGTCAGGGTAGTTGGCCGCCACATAGATTTTCCATTCGAATAAAGAGGCGGACTTGCTCAACACAGCTTCCAGAAAGCGGGTGTCGAGTAATAGTTTTTTTATCTCAAGTTCGTCTGTGTCCACCATGTTGTTTATATATGGAGAAGACGTAACACCTTTTTCTTTGTACTCAATTTTTCACACCGGAACAACTACATTTCTTAATTTCGACAATCCTCTGTATATCAGATTTCTTAAAGACTGATAGCTTATGTCCATCATCACACAGATATCTTCGTATTTTTTTTCCTCCAGATAATAGAGCGTAATGGCTTCGCGCTGCCTGGCGGAGAGTTCATCTAATAACGAGGATATTTTTCGGTGTCGGAACACTGTCTTCTCCTCCTCTATATACTCACTTTCGATATCTCTTTCGGAAACAGGATGATAATCTTCAATAGGTTGATCGGAAAGATAATTTGTTTTTCTTAATTCGTCGCACAGCTTGTTTTTCAGTGAGACAAAAAGATAAGATTTAAAATTCAGTACATTTTCAAGATTTGACCGGTTATGGTACATCTTGATGAACACATCCTGGATGCAATCTTTCAGTAATTCCTTGTCGCCGGTAAGCTTACAGCCGAAATTAAAAAGCATGTTCACATAATGATCATACAAACTATTAAATGCTTCAACGCTGCCTGTCTGATATTCGTGAAAAAGGAGGGTTAATTTCTCCTCTGTCAAATTTTCCGTATTACGATTTATCTGCGATGTCATGGATGAAATAAAAATAATTTTGTTGCTCACAAACTTATAGGATATTTCACCCGGCGATTGGTAATTATTGGTATTAGAGTGGAAAAAACTGACAAACATGTTCTACAACATCTACTTCGCTGTGTCGGTCTTTTGGAACCAATACAGCTCCTTTTCCCGAGGGGAATTCACAACGTATTGATCCTTCGCGTCAATCCGTTGCTCCCGTGACGTAACCTTACCGGTAACGGCGTCAATTATTTTTACACGATACGTTCCGGGGGGAAGAGATACTACACACCGGTCGCTGCTCCTGCGGAAATAAATGATCTTTCCGATACCAGTTTTTTCCAGTGCATAGTAATCTGCAGGAAGTTCTCTTTGGTGCATAACATCCATCTGCAAGGCATCCTTTAGAAAGCCGGGATCGTCGACGGGCGGTATGCCGGGAAGGGATCCTCCCGCCATGAAGATCGCCCACGCCATCTCGGGGTATTTCTGGGCATAGTAGGTAACAGCTTTACCGGGCTGCTTTTGCCGGTATTCACTCACTGCCCTGTATACATCTTCAAAAGAGACCTGTCCCACTTTCATCTGCCGCGCAAACTGACGGGGTGCCATATGTTTACCGCCTTCAGGAGCATAAAGCTCACCCCCGTCTTTATAATGCCAGTAACGGATATCAATGATGTCCACCACCTCCGAACGGACGGGATCGTCCAGAATGGCATCCTGCACATCTTTTGTTGCACTTAGCGCAATGAGTGCATCTTTTCCGGTTTCTTTCTCCCATTCCGCAACCACATCGAGCCAGAACTCTACAAAGCGAAGCGGACCGGTAAACTCGGCACTGGTCAGATGCACCACATTCTCTTCTTCTGCCAGAGCATTCAGGCATTGCCGGATATAGTTTTTGTGCAATTCCCTTCGTTTTTCATTGTCCACATCGTAAAACAATCCGGACATAAAAATACGTTTGTCTCCGGCAAAGGGAACAGGTTCCGGGAATCCGGATTCGTTCACGTTGTTTGCAGTACGCCATGGGAAGTCCACCCAATGAGCACCCGCCTCAATGATGTTGTGTTGAAAATAATGCTGGTGAAACAACAGGATGCCCTCGGCCGATCCTTTCCGGGCAAACTCCTGCAACCGGGACCAGTACCAGGCATTGGGCTTTGTCAGATCGTACTTCGAGAGCCCATCCCAGGCAAACTCCCTCCCGCTCCTGGCAAAAGGTTGTTCGTAGAACGGACCCCAGACGTCACCGTTTTTTCTTTTTACCCGCTCATGATCGTCCCGGCGCCTGTCATACCACAACCCATAATTGTGATCAAGCACCGCGAGACCATGGTTCTTCATGGTTGCAACCACGGAGTCGATCCTGTCGGTCAGCCCGGTGCCTTCGCGCCCGGGTACAAAACGGGTAATGTGAGGCGTTGCCTTGGCAATCTGAGTTGCCCGCAGCTTCCCGCTCCACCAGGAAACACCGGTTGTTCCCCCCGTCAACAAACGATCGCCGAAACTTATTTTCCCATCTACAATAGCAGAGGCCTGGTTAGCTCTCACCTTTCCGCTGTCTCCGTGCTCTTTCAATTGAAGTACCGACAGCAGTCCGGGTGCGCGGGAGGCCGTGTTACCGGCGCTTTCCATGATCCACTGCTTCAGGGTGAGCCGGGGCTCCGACGCTTCTTTTGTCAGTGCCATCGCCTGTTCCACGGTGGGACTACTGGTAGCACTCGTATTGACGGGCAGGAGCCTCGCTCTTCCTGAAAAATCGACTCCCAAACGATCCGACAGCTGTGCATAAAAGAAACTTCTGGGATGAAGGTGATTATTCGATTCGCTCCACTCCCCGTCGCCCGAAAATTGCGCCCAGCATCCGTACGCCCTGTTTCTATTCGCTGCATCGGGCGAATAACAAGCTATTTCCGCGGCTGTGCATTGCCAAAACAGGCTGTTGGCGGTGGTCCAGCCTCCCCCATTGTTGTCTTGCCCGATATTTTTAAATACCAGATCGTTCCCGTCAACATTCACAATATCGAACAACAGACCGCATGCCCAGCTATCGATGGCCCCACTGTAATCATAAGAATTCTTCGTTTCACACTGAACAAATGCATTGGGACCTGCAGCCAGATAGCCTGCCCCAAAATCATGCATGCCCTCTTCCGAATAACATCGCTGAAACAGGTTCAGCTGGCCCATCGTCAGAAAGGTACTTCTCCTCATTCCCCCGATCTCGGAAACAGGATTCCCGGAAATACAGTCTTCCACGGTGACGTTGGAGCTGCCGGGCTGAAGGATTACTGCGCTGCCGGCCAGATGTTCGAAGCCTACCATCCTTACCCAGCAGTCGGTGGCATGGTCTATGGAGATGCCCGTCCAGCAATGGTCTTCGTCCTTTGGATTGTTCGTGTCGTAGTCCGATACGATGGAAAGCCCCTCTATCCCCACATTCGATATCCTTCCGGGCCAGGAATAGCGCAAAATTCGGGAGTTTGCCTCTGCGGCATCCAGTGCCATGGTCAGCGGCGCATCAATCTCTACGGTGTTGCCTTCTACTTTTACAATTTCCCTGTCCCAACAGACATCCATCTCTCCCGGCTTCCAACCCAGGTATGTAATGCCACCGCCAAAATGATCGCAGCCCAGCCGCTCAATCCATTCTTTTGTGGAAGGCCTGTAAATCATGACGTGATCGCCCTCCTTCAACCGGAAAACATCGCCTGCGGCCAACAGCCGGGAGTTAACAGGAATGTAGTCCGAAACAATGGACAAGGTATCGGTTACGGTCAGGTCGTCAACGCCCTCCACGTAGACCATTGCCTCGCGGCCAACTCCTGTTTTTCGCAAAACAGTCGCGTTCAGCCCGCTTCCTCTCAGTACCACGCCCGACCGGGTCAGAAACAACGAACCATTCACGGTAAAAGTTCCCTTGTCCAGCAACACAGCCCCCCTGAATCCTTCCTCGTTTAGAGGTAACGACTCCACGTAACGGATCGCCCGCTGGATCATTTCGGTGGCATCGCCCTCCACGAAGGGAACAAAAATTTCGTTTGCAATGGTGGGAATATCTTTTTCAGAGCTACTGTATCCGCAATAGGAAAAATCGAGTACCCTGTTTCCGAGACTGTCCGCCACATACATTATTTTACCCTCACGAAGCAGGAGGGACGGATCTTGCGAAAAGAGGCAGAGGGGCAACAACCAGCATCCCACCAGGGCCGGAAGTTTAAAACAAAGAGGCAACGACAGTCTCATGGATATATTCTTTAGCTTTGGACGAACAAAAGGACGTTTTGTAATCACACAGAAACATTCCGGTACTCGTTTACATATTCACGCGGTGAGAGCTTGTATTTCTTTTTGAAGCATTTCCCAAAATACCCCGAGTCCTTGAATCCCACAGCAAAAGCAATCTCGGAGACAGACATGTCGGTACCTTTGATCAGTTCTACCGATTTACTGAGCCTGATCTCTTTCACGAAATCGACCGGAGCTAACCCGGTAATGCTTTTCAGTTTTTTGAAGAAGGCCGACCGGCTGATGTTCATCGTTGCGGCAATCGCATCGATATTGAAGTCGCTGTTGTCCACATTTTCTTCGATGATCCGGCTCACATTTTCGATAAACTCCACATCTTTCTTCATCAGGAACTCGCCGTAATCATCCTGCTGCGAGACCGGTGTCTTGTCCCTATTCCACAATTTTTCCCGGAATATTTTCTGCTCATTCAGCAACTGATCAATCCGTGCGATCAGGTGCTTCTTATTGAAAGGCTTGGTGATATATGCATTTGCCCCCAGACGGATGGACCGGATCCGGAAGTCGTCGTCGTCTTTCGCAGTGAGAATAATCACCGGAATATGACTAATCTGAAAATCATTTCGAATCTGCTCCAACAATTCCAATCCGCTTACTTTGGGCATCATCTGATCCGTAATGACGATGTCGGGATGATAGAGATGCACCTTCTTCAATCCCTCCACACCGTCGTAGGCTGTATCAACGTTGAACCTGTCCTCAAGCTGCAATTTAAGCATGTTGCACAACGACTTGTTGTCTTCAATCAACAGGAGAGAAGAGAAGTGCGACCGGTCGTCTCCCATCTCCACACCGGCAACCACCGGTGATGATTCGGTTGTTTCGTCAGCAGGCGTCCCCTCAATGATGTCACACATATAAAAGTCTACTTCCGACTCCTTGTAGTGCTCTTTACCCAAAGGCCACTCTATGGTAAAAACAGAGCCTTTGTTTTCTGCACTCTCCACCTTTATGGTACCGCCGTGGAGGGTCATCAGTTCTTTAGCCAGCGCCAGCCCGATTCCGGTTCCCTGGTATAGGGCATTTTGGGAAAAACGTTCAAATATTTCACCCAGCTTGTTCTGTGCAATCCCTATGCCACTGTCTTCTACCCGCACAAAACAACGAAGACTCTCCTTTTCTGCACCGCAGGTAAGCAATACACTTCCCCCTACCGGAGTAAACTTGAAGGCGTTGGACAGAATATTCCTGATCACCGTTTCCAGCTTGTCTTTGTCACCCCATACAACGAGATCGTCCTCAAGCAAATGATAATCATAACTAATGGCATTCTCTGCGGCAAGCACGGAAAACTCATCGTAGAACGACTTGATGACTGCATTCAGATTTATCGGCGAAACATGCAGGCGCATCTTTTTATTTTCAATTTTTCGAAAATCCAGGATCTGGTTCACCAGTTCGAGCATGTGATTGGTGTTGTTTTCCATCAGGCTTATATACTGCTTCCCCTTTTCGGTGAACTGTTCGTTTTCTTTCAACTCCTGAATCGGCCCCTTTATCAGCGTAAGAGGTGTCCGCAGCTCGTGGGAAACATTCGTGAAAAACTTGATCTTCAGTTCCGACAGCTTATGCTCGATGTAGACATCGTTCTTCATTTTAATCATCAAGGCCACAAATCGCAATATGGTATAAAGCAGGGCGAGCGCCAGAATTGCATAAACAACGTACGCCCAGGTGGACTTCCACCAGGGAGGCAGTATCCTTATTTGCAAGGTCTGCCCCGAAGACAACCTCGGATTGGTATCGTCTTTTGTCTTTACCCGAAAAAGATAACTCCCCGGGGGTACATTTGTGTAGGATGCAATCCTGTTTTTATCTGCCACGTGCCACTCTTTTTCGTATCCCTCAAGAATATATTCGTACCGTACGTGGCTTTGGGTGTAATAATTCAGGGCGGCGAACTCAATGGAGAACATGGACTGGTGGTGCTTCAACGTCACTTTTTCCACGTACTTGACCGAAATGCTGTCGCTGCTCCAGATATCGTAGTTTTTGTTGGATACGGTCATGTCCACAATATAGGTGGGGTAGTTGAAGTGATTATCCAAGATGCTTCTGGGATCGAAGGTCACAATACCCTCCCTGCTGCCAAAGCCAATGACACCATCTTCAAGCTTCAATGCGCTCGACTCCTCCATCGCATAGTCGGGAAGGCCGTCATTTTTATCGAAGTTGCGGAACGTTTTGGTAGAAGGATTAAACCGGGAGACCCCCTTTTCGGTTGATAGCCACAGATTGGCATGATCATCTTCGATGATGGACAGAATGACTTCGCTGTTGATGCCGCTGCCTGTACCGAAAGATTCAAAAACAGGTTTTCTTTTTACGCTATCATACTGTATCAGCCTGTTGAGCCCCATGCCAAAGATACTTACCCAGATGGTTCCACGCCTGTCCCTATAGAGGTTGTAGACATCATTGTTGCTGAAGTTTGCATCATTTTGGTAGGTTTCAAATAGTATATCCTTTGCCAGGGAATAGTTTCCATCGAAAGACATCAGTCCGTCGCTTGTGCCTACCCAGATCCGTCCCCCCTCATCTTCGGTGATTGCCCTCACCTCGGTGTACTGTCCATATTCGGGATAGCGGGAGAATGAATTGTATTTATGCCGGAAGAGAAGGTGCCCCTGTTCTTCCTGCAACAAGTTCAGTCCTCCGCCAAAAGTAGCCACCCACACACGCCCTTTGCTGTCCTGAAATGTATAATAGACATCGTTGCTGCTGATGGAGTTTGAATTGAAAGGGTCGTGCGTGTATTTGCGAAAGAGATATCCGGAGGGTCTACGCTCATCCGGTACGGCACTTACCAGACCCTGCCCTTTGGTTGAAAACCAAAGGATTCCGTTCCTATCCTCCATAATATGATAAACATTACCAATGTAGTTGTTTGAGGGGGAGAATTTATTTTTTAGCGTACCATTCCGGTCAAATTGAAACACTTCCGCCTGTCTGTTTCCGACCCAAATGTCGCCGTTGCTGCTTTTGAATAACGCTTTGATGGCAGTATATTCCTCTTCCGACTGCACACGGTGACCAAACCCGAGGAGGGGGTTGATCAGGTAAAAAGGATCCCCGGGAAAACTTACCTGAAAGATACCATTTTCGTAGGAGGTAAGCCACAGAATTCCCTTGCCGTCAAACAGGAGATTCGAGAACTTCAGGGGCTGACTGGCAACGTTGTTGGAAGCAATATCCAGCTCTTCCATTTCCAGGCTCTCCCGTTCCACACGATACACCTTTCCGGAGGTGGTAAGAAAAAACATCCCCAGCTCCTTCCCATCCTGCCAGCTCACGGACTCGTTCACCTGCTGCTCCCCGGCAAACGTGAATGTTTTCGATGCTTCACTGATCGGATGATAGGCGATAACACGGTGATTGTCCGTGATGAACCAAAGCAGGCCGGAATAATCGGAGAATGAACGAACTACGTTCGTCGGCGGTGCAATGATCTTTTCTGCCCTTTTGCCTTGCAGATCAACCCTGTAAACACCTGTGTTACCAACAGCCGCATACAAGCGGTTGCGGTCGTCCAGGATCATATCCTGAATTTCACCGTATCCCTGCAAAGAGCGGTTTACAATGATCTCACCGTTGTCGGGAAGAATGCCAAATATTTCTCCTTTCCTGTTAGCAATCCACAAAGTGTCGTTCTTCTCATAAAAACAGGTGAAAGTTACATCACCGGAAAGCGTCTGAAGCAATTCGTGCACATGGTGGGGTGATTTTTTCTTCAACAGCTCGCCTTTACGACAGGAGAAGATTGAAAAGTCCATGCCGATCCAATTGAGATGACCGCCATCTTCGTAAAATATGTTCCGCTTCAACCGGGAATCACCATCCTTATTATCCGATTTGTACAGCAAGACGATATCCACCAGGTGACCGGGTGCCGGGGAAGCCAGCAGTAAATCTTTATTTTTGGTAAGCAGCAGGAAGTCGCCTTTTTTTGTTTCCTCGATCTTGATGATTTGCGCATTCAGGGAAAATCCTCGGGGCAACCAGTTGAAGATAGCATGAAACTGCTCGTTCTTCTTGTCGAAGATATACAACTTGTGATCTGTGGTTTTAATCCACAGGTTGCCATACCGGTCTTCCATGATATCCTGGATCTTCCGGGGAGGTATGTCTGCCTGATATTTGCTGCGATTGTTGTAAGTTCTGAATTCCTTACCATCGAAACTGCATAACCCATGCCAGGTGCCAATCCAGAGAAAACCATCACTTGACTGCAACACACAGTGTACAGTTTCGTGGGCCAGGCCGTCGACGGTGGAATAGTGCCCGACAATAATATCCTCATTCCCCCATAAAAAAGAGAACCAAAGGAGGTTGAGAGAAAGAAAAATCAGCTTCTTCATGTTATTCCTCTGAAAAAAAATGCTCTTGCAAAAGAGCATATAGAGCCGCAGCACAGGATTCCCTTCTTTCATGGCGGAACCCGGCTTGCAAACATAAATGAAAAACCGGAGGAATCCAAGCATCGCGGATAAAATAGCAAGGAAACCGGTCAATACTCATCCCGGGAATGGTTCAGCTTTGCCAGCTTCACCAGCTCCACTATAGCAATTGGCATTAACGACAACCCGCCCACATAGAGCCAATGGGTGTAATCCATCACTACCACCCCGAAGATCTGCATCATACCGGGAGTAAGCAGTACCACCAGCAACAGCAGCGCCGACAAGAAGATGGAACCCAACAGCGATTTGTTGCTCAGCAAGCTTGTGCGGAAAGAGGAAAGTTTGTTTGAGTGCAGGTTACGCACGTGTAACAGCTGTGAGAAGCCCAGCACGGCAAATGCCATGGTCTGCCCCAATGGCTGTCCGCCATCCCGGTAACCCACAATATAAGCTGCCAGCGAAATAATCCCGATGGTGGCCCCCTGGTAAAAAATACGCCAGATCATTCCCTTCGAAAAGAATCCCTTTTTGGGATCCCGCGGCTGGCGGGTCATGATGTCACTCTCGGCCGGGTCCATGCTCAACGCCAGTGCCGGCAGGCTATCTGTCACCAGGTTAATCCACAGGATGAGGATGGGCGACAGTGGATTGCCCATATTAAAAATGGAGGCAACAAAGATCAGCAGTACCTCCCCCACATTGGCCGAGAGCAGGAACTGAATTGCTTTCAGGATGTTGTCGTAAATACGACGACCCTCCTCCACGGCGCCGACAATGGTGGCGAAGTTATCGTCCGCGAGGATCACGTCGGAGGCATCCTTGGCAACTTCCGTACCCACGATACCCATTGATACACCAATATCGGCCTGCTTAAGCGCAGGCGCATCGTTCACGCCGTCCCCCGTCATCGCCACAATATCTCCCTGTGTCTGCCATGCCTGCACGATGCGCACCTTGTGTTCGGGAGCCACTCTTGCGTAAACCGAGTAATCCTGCACAGTGTGGTCAAGCGTATCCTGCGACATCTCCTCCAGGCTGGATCCGGTGATGGCCTTGTGCCCCTCCCGGTATATCCCAATCTCTGAAGCAATGGCTACAGCCGTCACCTTATGGTCGCCCGTGATCATCACGGGGCGTATGCCGGCCGTACGGCATTTCTTCACCGCCTCCACCACCTCGGGGCGCGCGGGGTCGATCATCCCAAGAAGCCCCACAAACACAAGCTCTTTCTCCACCGTCCCGGCACTCACTTCCGCGGGAACAGCACTCATCTCTTTGTAAGCCACCGCCAGCACCCGCAGGGCCGATTGAGCCATCCGGTGGTTAACTTCTTTGATTGTTTCACGGTCTTCTTCGGTAACAGGGCGGATTTTTCCGTGAACAACAATCTGCGACGTGACATCCAGCACTTCGTCCAGGCCACCCTTCACGTTGATACGAAAAGTCCCATCTCCCATCCTGTTCAGGGTAGACATCCGTTTTCTATCGGAGTCAAAAGGCACCTCCCCCACGCGGGGAAAACGCTCCTCCAGCGTCAGCCTGTTCATTCCGAGCCCGAGTGCCACATCGACAATGGCGGTCTCGGTGGGGTCGCCGGCAGTTTCATGTTTTCCGTCGTTCAGCATCTTCAAATGGGCGTCGGTACAAAGCAGGGCGACCTCCAGCAACAGGGTCTCATCGCTATCCAGCTCCTCCGACGGGGGAGCATTGCGAAAATCGATCCGTTTGCCACCACTCCATCCCTCCACCACGGTCATCCTGTTTTGGGTCAGTGTCCCGGTTTTATCGGAACAAATCACCGTAGTGCTTCCCAGCGTTTCCACCGACGGCAGCGTGCGCACAATGGCATTCAGCTTTACCAGTCGCTGCACACCAATAGCCA
>NZ_DCEN01000047.1:0-23129 GCF_002316955.1 Proteiniphilum sp. UBA1028 | reverse complement strand
CCGTACAAAACACCCACAAGAAAAATAAATGCACAGATGGCCAACGCCACGTATCCCAGCACCTTGCCCAACTGTTCAAGGCGTTTACCCATGGGCGTTTCCGTGTTCTGTGTATTTTGCAGCATATGGGCAATCTTGCCCACCTCGGTATGCATTCCGGTGGCTACCACCACACCTTTGCCGCGGCCATAGGTAACCGTGCTGGTAGAGAAAGCCATGTTGTCCCTGTCGCCCAGCGGAATCTCTTTATTTTCAAGCAACGCCTCGTTTTTCTCTACCGGCACCGATTCGCCCGTGAGAGCGGACTCCTGTATCTTCAGGTTTGCCGTTTCAATCAACCGCAAATCGGCCGGGACGATATCTCCCGTGTCAAGTACCACAATATCGCCAGGAACAATTTCGGTGGCTACCACCTCCTCTACTTGTCCCGACCGCAATACTTTTGTATGGGGAGAGCTCATTTTGTTGAGAGCCTCGAGCGACGATTGCGCCTTCAGCTCCTGCACAGTGCCGATAAACGCATTCACTACCAGAATAGCTAGAATCACAAAGCTCTCCACCAGCCCCTCTCCCTCCATCACGCCAATGACTGCCGAGATAATGGCAGCGACCAGCAAAATAAGGACCATGCTGCTTTTGAATTGCTCTAAATAGATGGTGATGGGCGATTTTTGTCTTGCCGACTCAAGCCGGTTGAATCCATGCTCTACAAGGCGCTCTTTTGCTACCTCCTGAGAGAGGCCCGCACGGAGGTCAACGTCAAACTGTCGCAACACCTCTTCAATAGTTTGGCTGTAATACTGATCTGATGGTTGTTTACTCATGTCTTGCCTGTTCGTGTTTGCTTTTTTACACTCTGCCAGCCCTGGCTTAATGGTCGCGAAATATCTTTTGCACTTCTCTTGGTTTGGTTTTGTGCGCTATCTCAGGCCTGGTCCGGATGAGGAATCTTTTTGTTTTGTAAGTAAACAAATGAATTGTTCGGAATGTTTCAAATATTAACACTTTTCGACAAACGACCCCCACATATGTTGTATAACATAAAAGTATCATTTTTCTTTTTCAACCGATTTTCATAAATTGCAAGCGCTATTAAGACATGATGACTTTGTGAGTCCTCACCGACGCAAAGTCATTTTTCGTTGTCCAATTAACAAAGATCTATTGATCAATACCCCACGTTATTATTGACGTGAAGCTGATCATCGTGGCACATTAATTTTTTAAATATTTTCTAATCATGAAAGTTTACAAAACAAATGAAATTAAGAACATTGCCCTTATCGGCAATGCCGGATCAGGTAAGACCACTCTCGCTGAAGCCATGCTTTACGAGTGTGGTCTTATAAAACGACGTGGGACCATTGATGGAAAAAACACCGTGAGCGACTATTTTCCCGTGGAAAAGGAGTATGGATACTCCGTATTTTCCACCGTTTTATCCTACGAGTGGAAAGAGAAATTAATGACCTTTATCGACTGTCCGGGATCGGATGATTTTGTGGGTGGTGTGGTGTCGGCACTCAACGTAACCGACATGGCACTGATGCTCATCGATGCCGCAAACGGAGTGGAGGTGGGTACCATCAATCAGTTTCGATACGTAGACGAAATGAAAAAGCCACTCGTGCTGCTGGTCAACAGGATGGACCACGAAAAAGCCGATTACGAAAATACACTCGCAAGCTTAAAAGACCTCTACGGCAACAAAGTGGTGCCGGTACAATACCCGATAGGCAGTGGAGCCACATTCAACGGGATTGTGGATGTGCTGAAACAAAAACTATACCACTGGAAACCAGGCAGCACCGCACCCGATGTGCTCGAGATCCCGGAGAGCGAACAGGAACGTGCCGGTGAATACTATCAGGCTTTGCTCGAAGCGGCTGCAGAGAACGACGAAGGATTGATGGAGAAATATTTTGACCAGGGCTCACTCACCGAAGAGGAGATGCGCGACGGCATTCACAAAGGAATGATCAGCCACAGTCTCTTCCCATTGTTCTGTGCATCTGCTGAAAAGAATATGGCTGTACACCGCATCATGAACTTTCTGAACATGGTGGCCCCCTCTCCTGTCGATGTGGCTGCACCGGTAAACAACGACGGCGACGAGGTGAAACCCGATGCCACAGCGCCCGTAAGCCTCTTCTTCTTCAAAACGACGGTAGAGCCCCACATTGGGGAAGTATCCTACTTCAAAGTAATGTCGGGAACAGTGAAGGAGGGAGACGACCTCACAAATATTGACCGTAGTTCAAAGGAGCGTCTGGCGCAGATCTATACTGTGGCCGGACAGATTCGCACCAAGGCGGAAGAACTGCAGGCCGGTAGCATTGGCGCCGCCGTGAAGCTGAAGGATGTGCGCACGGGAAACACCCTGAATGCAAAAGGGGCCGACCACCGGTTTAACTTTATTAAATACCCCGAACCCCGTTATCGCAGGGCAATAAGAGCGGTGAACGAAGCGAATTCGGAAAAAATGAACGAAGCGTTGTCCCGCATGAAAGAGGAAGATCCGACCTGGCTGGTAGAGATATCGAAAGAGCTGAAGCAGACCATCGTGTCGGGACAGGGTGAATTTCATCTGAGAACGTTGAAATGGCGCCTTGAGAACAACGACAAGATCGAGATCGAATTTCTGGAGCCCAAAATACCCTATCGCGAGACCATCACCAAGGCTGCACGCGCCGATTACCGTCACAAGAAACAGTCGGGCGGTGCCGGCCAGTTTGGCGAGGTGCATCTGATTGTAGAACCCTACACCGAAGGGATGGCCGTACAGGAGATCTATCGGTTCAACGGACAGGAATTTAAGATTCAAAACCGCGACACGCAGGTGATCAACCTCGACTGGGGTGGCAAGCTGGTATTTGTAAACAGCATTGTGGGCGGAGCCATCGATGCCCGTTTTCTTCCAGCCATCCTGAAAGGGATTATGGCACGCATGGAACAAGGGCCCCTCACCGGATCGTATGCTCGCGATGTGCGTGTGATAGTATACGATGGCAAAATGCACCCGGTAGACTCCAACGAAATTTCTTTCATGCTTGCCGGAAGAAATGCGTTTAGCAGCGCCTTCAAAAATGCCGGTCCCAAGATTCTCGAGCCGGTGTATGACGTCACTGTCGCTGTACCCGGAGATTATATGGGAGATGTGATGAGCGACCTTCAGGGACGCCGCGCCATGATCATGGGCATGGAGAGTGAAAAAGGATTTGAAAAGCTGAAAGCGAAAGTACCCCTGAAAGAGATGGGCAGCTACTCCACCTCGCTGAGCTCCATCACTGGAGGCAGGGCATCTTTTAGCATGAAGTTTGCCAGCTACGAGCTGGTACCTTCCGACGTACAGGAAAAGCTGCTAAAAGCTTACGAGGAACAGGAAAAAGAGGATTGACACTCCTTGCGAATCTCCTGGAGATCGATATTTCAAGGGCAGTCCGTTTTGGGCTGCCCTCCTTGTTTTCAAGTGTCAATTGCCAGCTTTCAGAAATCAGCTTATTCCTGGTCTGGAGTATTCCTGACCGACTGTTAATTTCGAAGCTTTAATTCCAGATTTCTTTTCAGTGCCAGCAAAAATTCCTGCGTGGTGAGCCAGGTGTCGCGCGATGCATTCTGTCCATGCACCAGCAGTGCCAGGTCTTTGGTCATCTCACCCCCCTCCACAGTCTCCACGCACACCTGCTCAAGTTTCTCACAAAAGTCAATCAGCTCCGGGTTATTATCAAGTTTCCCTCTGTGCTCCAGCCCCCTCGTCCAGGCAAAGATGGAGGCAATGGGGTTGGTGCTGGTCTCTTTCCCCTGCTGATGCTGACGGTAGTGGCGTGTCACTGTTCCGTGGGCTGCTTCGGCCTCCACCGTCTTTCCGTCGGGAGTGACCAGCACGGAAGACATCATACCCAGCGAGCCGAAGCCCTGTGCTACGGTGTCCGACTGCACGTCGCCGTCGTAATTCTTGCAGGCCCATACAAATCCGCCTTTCCACTTCATGGCAGAAGCCACCATGTCGTCGATCAGCCGATGCTCATAGGTGATGCCCTCTTTGTTGAATGCCTCTTTAAACTCATTCTCGTACACCTCCTGAAAAATATCCTTGAAGCGGCCGTCGTAGGCCTTCAAAATGGTGTTTTTGGTGGACATGTAGAGGGGATATCTCTTGTTCAACGCCATCTGGAAGGAAGAGCGGGCGAATCCGTAAATCGACTCATCGGTGTTGTACATGGCCATTGCCACACCGTCACCCTGAAAATTGAACACCTCCCAGCTCTGCGTCTCACCATTTTCTCCGGTAAAGGTCATCGTCAGCTTTCCCTTTCCCTTGATCACGGTATCCGTGGCACGGTACTGATCGCCGAAAGCATGGCGCCCAATGATGATGGGCTCGGTCCATCCCTGCACGTACCGGGGGATGTTGCTGCAGATGATCGGCTCCCGGAAGACGGTTCCTCCAACGATATTACGAATGGTGCCGTTGGGCGATTTCCACATCTTTTTCAGGCCAAACTCCTCCACACGCGCCTCGTCGGGGGTGATGGTGGCACACTTGATTCCTACGTGGTATTTTTTTATTGCCTCGGCCGCTTCCACCGTCACCCGGTCGTCAGTGGCATCGCGGTTTTGAACACTCAGATCATAATATTTGATATCCAGGTCGAGGTACGGCAAAATCAGCTGTTTCTTGATAAATGACCAGATAATTCTGGTCATTTCATCCCCATCCAGTTCTACCACCGGATGCGACACTTTTATCTTTTGCATAGGTCTATCTCTCGTTAATGGGAATAAAGTACTGTCTTTCGCGGACATTTTTGTATGCAGGACGGATAATGCGTTTGCTCGAGAAGTTCAACTCTTCGATACGGTGTGCCGACCAGCCGACAATGCGGGCCATGGCAAACAGTGGCGTAAATACTTCACTGGGCAACCCGATGGCGTCGTACACAAAACCGGAATAAAAGTCCACGTTGATGCAGGTCCTCGACTTGGCCGTTTCTTTTTTGAAGTTGAGGAATACTTCCACGGCCCTCTGCTCAATCAACTCCATAAACTCGAACTCTTCGAGTCGTCCCTTCTCTATGGCCAGCTCACGCGCCATGGTCTTCAGCAGTTCAGCCCTGGGGTCACTGATGGTATACACAGCATGTCCGATCCCGTAAATAAGGCCAGTTCTGTCGAATGCCTCTTTGCGGAGGATTTTCAACAGATATTGATCGATCTGCTCCACATTTTTCCAATCATCCACATTTTTTTTCATATCTTCCAGCATACCCTGCACCTTGATGTTTGCACCACCGTGCAACGGTCCCTTGAGGGAACCGATACCGGCCGCAATGGCCGAATACGTATCTGTTTCGGTGGAGCTGGTCACGCGCACCGAGAAGGTAGAGTTGTTTCCTCCACCATGTTCGGCATGTAGAATCAGCGCCAGGTCCAGAATCCTGATGTCCAGCTCGGTATATTTATCACGTCCCTTCATCATGAAGAGGAAATTTTCTGCCACAGAGCGATCTTCATATGGATGGCGAATATGCAGTGAGCGCCCCATCTGATCGTGGCGCAACACCTGGTAGGCATAAGCGATGATGGTGGGAAATTTAGCGATCAGGTTCACCGACTGTCTGACCAGGTTATCGGGAGTGATGTCGTCGGGATTATCGTCGTAGGCATATAGCTCCAGGACGCTTCTTGCCAGAATGTTCATGATATTCTTCCCTTTGAGCGAGAGAATATTCATGGTTGCCAGGTGGTTCAGGGGCATGGTATGGGCGATCAGGCTATTTACGGCTTCCAGCTCCTCCTTGTTGGGTAGTTTTCCGGAGAGCAGCAGGTAAGCTGTTTCTTCAAAACCAAGCCTGTTTTCAGACTGGATACCTTTGACCAGCTCTTCCACATCCAACCCTCTGTAATAGAGCTTGCCAGGTACAGGCCTCAGCGTCCCGTCCTCCTGACGTTCATAACCCACCACATCGCCCACACGGGTGAGTCCCGCGAGCACGCCGGAATGGTCTTCGTTGCGCAGGCCGCGTTTCACTCCCATTTTCGTGAAAAGCTCCTTGTCAATATTACTCGTGAATGCGATGGAATCTGATAAAGTTTTCGTTAGTTGCTCGTTGTCCATTATTGCTATCTGTTTGTTTGTTATGACACTCTACTAAAATTATGTATGATGATTCCCGGATGGCTGTTGCTTTAACATTCATTCAGTTGTTTTTGTTTACATCGTCTCCTTTTTCTTACAGGTTGGCAATCGTCTTTTGTACAAACTGCGATGTGGTCTGAGGCTTTCCGTTTTGCATGAAGCGTGCCAGGTCGGGTGTCGCACACCCTTCTTCAAAAAGCCGTTCCAGGGATGCCGTAATCAGCCGGCCGGCTTCGTTCCACCCCATGTATTCCAGCATCATTACCCCAGAAAGCAACAGGGAACAGGGATTTGCCTTTTCCTTTCCCACAATGTCGGGGGCTGTACCGTGGGTTGCTTCAAAGATGGCATGCCCGGTCTGGTAATTGATATTAGCACCGGGTGCAATGCCTATTCCGCCCACCATGGCTGCAAGCTGATCGGATATGTAATCACCGTTCAAGTTCAGCGTAGCCACCACCGAATATTCTTCCGGCTTAAGCAGGGTATTTTGAAGAAAAGCATCGGCAATTACATCCTTGATGAACACCTTCCCCAATGACATAGCCCGGTTGTAGGCCTCCACAGCCACCTCCAGCCCCTTTTCAGCTTTTATGCCGTTGAACTTGTGCTCGGTAAAGGTTTGTTCCGGAAACTCACGTTCTGCCAACGCATACCCCCATTTTTTGAACCCCCCTTCGGTGTACTTCATGATGTTCCCCTTGTGAACCAAAGTAACTGAAGGCAGTTTGTGTTCCAGAGCGTAGAGGATGGCAGCACGAACGAGCCGTTCCGTACCTTCCATCGAAACAGGCTTTATGCCGATGGAGGTAGTTTCGGGAAAACGGATCCTGCCCACCCCCATCTCTTCTTTCAGAAATTTCAGTACCTTTTTTAATTCGGGAGTGCCGGCAGCCCACTCTATCCCGGCATAAATATCTTCGGTATTCTCCCGGAAGATGGTAACACGGACCTTTTCGGGGTGTAATAAGGGAGTTGCCACCCCCTTGAACCAACGCACCGGGCGCAGGCATACATAGAGATCCAGCTCCTGGCGCAAAGCCACATTCAGCGACCTTATTCCTTCTCCTACGGGAGTTGTCAACGGTCCTTTGATGCCTACCAGGTTGGCGCGGAAGGTCTCCATCGTCTCCGCCGGCAGCCAGCTTCCTGCCTTATTGTATGCTTTCTCTCCCGCCAGCAACTCCTGCCAGATAATCTTCCGACTGCCGCCATAGGACTTATCCACCGCCGCGTCAATCACCTCCAGGACAAGAGGAGTGATCTCTTTCCCTATCCCGTCTCCTTCAATAAAAGGTATCAGGGGGTGATCGGGTACAACAAGCCGGTCGCCTTGTTTTGTTATTTGCATGAGAGCCTCTTTTTTAAAGGTCGAGTTATTTCTTCATCGCGTTCAGGGCGCTACCTGCTTTGAACCACGCTATCTGCTGTTCATTGTATGTATGGGCTGCTTCAAAGCGGTCCGTTGAACCGTCGGGATGCAGCAACTCTACGGTGAGATTTTTTCCGGGAGCAAAATTCCTGAGGCCGGTCACGCTTATTTTGTCTCTCTCCTGCACTTTGTGGTAATCTTCCTTATTCACAAAGGTGAGGGCCAGCATGCCCTGTTTCTTGAGGTTGGTCTCGTGGATGCGGGCAAACGATTTCACCAGGATCACCTTCACATTCAGGTGACGCGGCTCCATGGCTGCGTGCTCGCGGCTGGATCCCTCCCCGTAATTCTCCTCAGCCACCACCACAGAACCCAGCCCCGACGCTTTAAATTTACGTGCCAACGCAGGCACCGGTTCATAGGCCAGGTTTCCAGGATTGAGCACGGCATTGGTCTTGTCGTTGAAGGCGTTTACCGCACCAATCAGCATGTTGTCGGAGATGTTATCCAGGTGTCCCCGGAAACGAAGCCAGGGTCCTGCCATGGATATGTGATCAGTTGTGCATTTCCCTTTGACTTTGATCAACAGAGGAAGATTCCGAAAATCATCCCCGTCCCAAACCGGGAAAGGCTCCAGCTTCTGTAGCCTGCTGGAGCCAGGGTCAATGGAGATGTCAACCTCCCTGCCGTCGGCCGATGGAGCCAGGTAGCCGGCATCTTTCACTTCGTAGCCCTGAGGGGGCATCTCGAAGCCGGTGGGTTCGGCGAGCTTTACCTGCCTTCCCTCTTCGTTCTCCAACGTGTCGGTCAGCGGATTAAAGCAAAGGTCGCCGGCAATCGTCAGCGCAGCCACCAGCTCGGGCGATGTGACAAAGGCATGGGTGTTTGGATTCCCATCGTTCCGCTTGGCAAAATTACGGTTGAACGAGGTGACAATGGAGTTGGCACGCTCGCTGGTTTCCTCGTCGCGCTTCCACTGGCCGATACAGGGGCCGCAGGCATTGGCGATGATGGTGGCACCGGCATCTTCAAAAACTTGCAGGATGCCATCCCGCTCAGCCGTGTAGCGGATTTGTTCCGAGCCGGGGTTGATGAGGAACTGTGCCTTTACTGGCACACACTCCTCGAGCGCCTGTTTTACGATGGAAACGGCACGGGTAAGATCTTCGTAAGATGAGTTGGTGCAGGATCCGATAAGGCCCACTTCCATCTTGCGGGGATAATTGTTTTTCTTCACGGCCTCGCCAAACTCAGAGATGGTATAGGCAGCATCGGGCGTAAACGGACCGTTTATATGGGGCTCCAGTTCAGAGAGATTGATTTCGATCAGCTGATCGTAATACTTTCCGGGATTGGCTGTCACTTCGGGATCGGGCTGCAGATATTCCATGATTTTGAGTGCCTCATCGGCCACCTCTTTTCTACCGGTCTGTTCCAGATAGGCGGCAGACTTTTGATCGAAAGGGAAGATAGAGGTGGTGGCCCCCACCTCGGCACCCATATTGCAGATGGTTCCCTTTCCGGTAGCCGATAGCGAGGCGGCTCCTTCGCCAAAATATTCAATCACGGCATTGGTACCCCCTTTTACCGTGAGGATGCCCGCCACTTTCAGGATCACATCTTTGGGGGCACTCCAGCCGGACAACTTCCCTGTCAGCTTCACACCGATCAGCTTCGGCATCTTCAACTCCCACGGCAGTCCTGCCATCACATCCACAGCATCGGCTCCCCCCACACCAATAGCAATCATTCCCAGTCCCCCCGCATTGGGCGTATGCGAATCGGTACCGACCATCATCCCTCCAGGGAAAGCATAATTTTCGAGCACGACCTGATGAATGATTCCTGCTCCCGGTTTCCAGAAGCCAATTCCATATTTATTGGATACATCGCGCAGAAATTCAAACACCTCACGGTTGGTTATGTTGGCAGTCTGCAGGTCGGCCTCGGCATTCTTGTATGCCTGAATAAGGTGGTCGCAGTGTACTGTGGAAGGGACAGCCACACTGCTGCGGCCGGAATTCATCAGCTGAAGCAACGCCATCTGGGCGGTAGCATCCTGCATGGCCACACGGTCCGGGGAAAAATCCACATAATCGTTCGCCCGCTGGTAATCCTTCAGCGGTATCCCCGGCGAGAGATGAGCAAAAAGAATCTTCTCGGTGAGCGTGAGGGGACGTTTTAAAATGGTTTTGGCCCGTTCAATTTTTTTCGGCAGATGCGCGTATACGTCACGGATCATGTCAATATCGAAAATCATACGTTCTATCTGTATTAAAATGTGTAATTGATAAATCTGCAAAATGCGGTGATCCACTTTTCAACAAAATTGACACGAGGAATGTTCGTAAAAA
This sequence comes from Proteiniphilum sp. UBA1028, assembly GCF_002316955.1. Taxonomy (NCBI): domain Bacteria; kingdom Pseudomonadati; phylum Bacteroidota; class Bacteroidia; order Bacteroidales; family Dysgonomonadaceae; genus Proteiniphilum; species Proteiniphilum sp. UBA1028. The sequence goes on along the minus strand of NZ_DCEN01000047.1, from coordinate 13,264 downwards.
AGCAGGATATTCTCTTTCAACTGGGGCTATAGACGAAACATATTGCACACAAGGCTTCATCTATATTACATATAACCAGGGCTTAAAATTGGGTCTTCCCATTTTTTGACACGTTGCGACCTCATCCAGTGCATAACATACAGCACCCTTTTTAGTTCACAAAATCTTTACCGAATCCCAAAATAATCCTTAACTTTGCAGCTTAAACAGAGAAAGAAGAGCAGATTCAGAATCAATTCGCCATAGCTTCATGATTGAACACGAGGGAATTATCGAAAAGATCAACGGAAACCACATTACCGTCCGCATCTTGCAACAATCGGCATGCAGCGCCTGCCATGCCAAAGGTGCGTGTATGGCTGCCGATGCAAAAGAGAAGCTGGTGGACGTGTCAGATCACACCGGCAAGTTCCGCGAAAATGAGCGGGTAATTGTGACCGGCACCGAATCCACAGGGCACAAAGCAGTACTGTGGGCTTTTGTATTCCCCTTTGTCCTTCTCATTGCGATGCTGGTGCTGGGTACCTCAGTATGGCACTTCACCGAAACAGAAGCCGCTATGGGCTCCCTCCTCATCCTGATTCCCTATTATTTTCTCCTTTATCTGTTACGCCACAAAATGGCAAACACGTTCAGGTTCAATATTAAAAAAACAAACTAATAAGAGAATATGAGTGTATTACTTACTGCCGTTGCGACACTGGGCGTCATTGGCGCCGGAAGCGCGGCCATCCTGTATATGGTGGGACAGAGGTTCAAGGTGGAAGAGGATCCTCGCATACAAGAGGTTCAGGACTCTTTGCCTGCCGCCAACTGTGGGGGATGTGGTTTTCCGGGATGCGCCTCCTTCGCTTCCGCCTGTGTGAAGGCGGAGTCGATGGACGACCTCTTCTGCCCCGTGGGGGGACAAAACACGATGGACAAAGTGGCGGCCATCCTTGGGAGAAAAGCGCCCGTGGCAGCAAAAAAAATAGCCGTGGTCCGCTGCAACGGAACATGCGACAATCGTCCACGCCTTAACCTGTACGACGGTGCGTCCAACTGTACCATTGCATCGGCACTATACGGTGGCGACACCGGATGCTCATTCGGTTGTCTCGGACTGGGCGACTGTGTGGATTCTTGCACATTCGATGCGATCCACATCAACCCCGTGACCATGCTGCCGGAAGTTGTGGAGGACAGATGTACCGCCTGTGGTGCCTGTGTGAAAGCCTGTCCGAAGGATATCATCGAACTACGAAAACAAGGGCCCAAGTCGCGCCGTATTTACGTAAGTTGTGTCAACAAGGACAAAGGAGGCGTTGCGAAAAAATCGTGTGACGTAGCCTGTATCGGATGCACCAAATGCCAGCAGGTCTGTCCCTTTGAAGCCATCACCATCGAGAACAACCTGGCCTTCATTGACGACGACAAGTGCCGCCTTTGCCGTAAGTGTGTACCGGTCTGCCCCACTAACTCCATCCTGGAACTGAACTTCCCGACACGCAAGGAGACTCCTCCTGCTCCCAAAGAAGAAGAGGCCACCGTAACCGCATAAGAAAAAAACTGATCTATATGTTAAAAACATTCCGTATCGGCGGTATTCACCCTAAAGAGAAAAAAATATCGGCCGGAGAAGCAACACAATCCATTGCCATTCCCGACCAGGTGATTATCCCGCTGTCGCAGCACATTGGTGCTCCCTGCCAGCCCGTAGTCAAGAAAGGAGACCCCGTGAAAGTGGGCACCCTCATTGGCAAGTCTGTAGGTTTTGTATCGGCCAATATTCACTCGCCGGTTTCCGGGACCGTATTGAAGATCGACAAGGCGCTTGATGCGAGCGGCTATAAACGCGATGCCGTTTTCATCAAGGTGGAAGGAGATGAATGGGAAGAGTCGATTGACCGTTCGCCCGAACTCCGGAAAGTTTGTGACCTTCCGGCAAGTGAGATCCTTCACAAGATTGCCGCTGCAGGCATCGTGGGAATGGGCGGAGCCACATTCCCCACACACGTAAAGCTTACTCCTCCACCCGGGGCAAAAGCAGAAATACTCATCATCAATGGGGTTGAATGTGAGCCCTGGCTCACATCAGATCACCGGCTGATGATGGAGAAAGCCGACGAAATACTTGTAGGGACAACCATTGTGATGAAGGCACTGAACGTACAGAAAGCCATCATCGGCATAGAAAATAACAAGCAGGATGCCATCAAGCTCTTCAGTCAAAAGACAAATGGATATCCACGTATCGAAGTGCAACCTCTCAAGGTACAGTATCCGCAGGGAGGTGAGAAGCAACTGATTGATGCCATCACAGGCCGTCAGGTTTCCAGTGGAGCCCTGCCCATCTCGGTGGGGGCTGTCGTCCAGAACGTGGGTACTGTCTTTGCAATCTACGAGGCTGTACAAAAGAACAAGCCGCTGATAGAAAGAGTGGTCACCGTCACCGGAAAAGAGGTGAAACAGCCGTGTAACATCCTGTCGCGGATAGGCGTCCCGCTCAGCAACCTGATCGACATGGCCGGGGGTATGCCCGAAACCACCGGCAAGGTGGTATCCGGCGGTCCCATGATGGGAAAGGCCCTTGCCAGCACCGACATCCCCGTCACGAAAGGCACCTCGGGCATCCTGATTATTCCCACCCTGGAGGCCAAACGCAAAGCCATGAAGGACTGTATTCGCTGTGCCAAGTGCATCGGCGTATGCCCCATGGGACTGAACCCCACCCTGCTGATGAACCTCACGGAGTATGAGGTGTGGGATAGGGCCGAGAAGAACCATATCACCGACTGCATCGAATGCGGCTCATGCAGCTACACCTGTCCTGCCGACCGGCCGCTGCTCGACTACATCCGGTTGGGAAAAGGCAAGGTTAACGGGATCATCAGGGCACGAAAAAATTAACGCAAGAAGCATTTGAAGATATGGAACATAAACTGATCGTCTCCCCTTCGCCGCATGTGCATAGCGGGGACACCATTCAAAAAAACATGTACAATGTGCTCATCGCACTCATTCCGGCTTTCCTGGTCGCATTGTACGTCTTCCGGCTGGATGCGCTGATCATCACAGCCAGCTCGGTATTATTCTGTGTGGGATTTGAATTTCTTATTGTAAAATACATTCTAAAAAAAACGCCCACCCTCTCGGATGGCTCTGCCATCATCACGGGAGTACTGCTGGCATTCAATGTGCCCTCGAACCTTCCGGTATGGATTCTGGCACTCGGCTGTCTGTTTGCCATTGGTGTGGTGAAACTCTCCTTTGGCGGATTGGGAAACAACATATTTAATCCGGCCATCGCAGGACGCATCTTCCTCCTGATCTCATTTCCGGCACAGATGACCACATGGCCTGCTGCTTTCCCGGCAGCCGGAACGACGGACGCCGTGAGCTCAGCCACCGTGTTGGGGACCTTGAAATTTGCTCCCGAAGCGCTCCCTTCACTCCAGTCGATGTTGCTGGGGACCGAGGGAGGGTCACTCGGCGAGATGAGTGCGCTGGCATTGATGCTTGGACTAGTATATCTGCTATGGAAGAAAACAATCACGTGGCATATCCCGGTTTCCATCTTGGCAACAGTTGCCTTCTTCACGGGTATTCTCTACCTCTTTAATCCCCTGCCGCTTTACCATCCGCTGATCCACCTCTTTTCGGGGGGGCTGATGCTGGGAGCCGTTTTTATGGCAACCGACTATGTGACATCGCCCATGACCAAAAAGGGTATGTTGATCTACGGAGCCGGCATCGGATTTGTGACCATGGCCATCCGGCTCTGGGGCGCTTATCCCGAGGGAGTTTCGTTTGCTATCCTGCTGATGAATGCCCTGACGCCGCTTATCAACAATTACACATCACCAAAACGATTCGGGGAGGTAGTAAAAAATGGCTAAATTACAATCAACATTCAAAAACATGTTCCTTTCGCTCTCCATCATCTGCCTTACGGTAGCGGTGTTGCTGGCGCAAGTGAATAAAATGACCGCAAAACCCATAGCCGACGCCAAGGCAATGAAATTGCAGAACGCCATAAGCGAGGTAGTGCCGGCATTCGACAACGACCCTGTAGCCGAAGCATACAGGATGGCCGACGGACAGGGTGACTCACTGCTTGTTTACCCGGCAAGGAAGGGCGATGAGATCGTGGGGTACGCCTTGAGTAGTTACTCAAAAAATGGTTTCAGCGGAAATATTCAAATCATGATCGGGTTCGACATGAATGACAGGATCGTAAACTATGCGGTCCTGCAACATGCTGAAACACCCGGCCTGGGATCAAAGATGACGGAGTGGTTTAAAAATCCCGAAAAACCTTCGCAATCCATCCTGGGTAGAGACCTCTCACAAGGCACACTGGCTGTTTCGAAGGATGGCGGCGAGGTGGATGCCATCACTGCATCGACCATTACCTCACGCGCCTTTCTGGAAGCTGTAAACAAAGCTTATCAGGCTTATTCGGAAAGCAGGGAGGATGGCTACTCGGGTGCATCACCCAAAAATGCAGCCGAAAAATCAAACGACGAAGCAGAGGAAATAAAAAAGGAGGAACAGAGCAATGAATAATAACTTCAAAGTACTCATTAACGGCATCATTAAAGAAAATCCCACCTTTGTGCTGCTTCTGGGAATGTGTCCCACGCTGGCCACAACCAGTTCGGCCATCAACGGCATGAGCATGGGACTGGCCACAATGTTTGTCCTGATCTGCTCCAACATGGTAATATCCATGCTGAAGAACGTGATCCCCGACATGGTACGTATTCCTGCCTACATCGTGGTCATCGCAACCTTTGTAACCATTATCGAGATGGTGATGAATGCCTATGTACCTGCATTGGCCGACAGCCTTGGCATCTTTATCCCGTTGATCGTGGTAAACTGCATTGTCCTGGGCCGTGCAGAAGCATTTGCCTCGAAAAACGGGGTGTTCGCTTCAATATTTGATGGCGCCGGTATGGGGTTGGGCTTCACTCTCTCCCTCACGGTGCTGGGTGCTGTCCGCGAATTGATGGGAACAGGAAAAATTTTCTCCATGAACATCTATCCTGAACAATATGGATCCTTGCTATTCGTACTGGCACCGGGAGCCTTCATCGTTCTCGGATACCTTATTGCAATATTTAATAAGCTTCAACACAAATAACTATGGAACTTATCGGAATTATCATCGTCGCCATATTTGTCAACAACGTCGTGTTCTCCCAGTTTCTGGGAATCTGCCCTTTTTTGGGTGTTTCCAAAAAGGTTGACACAGCAATCGGCATGGGTATGGCAGTAACTTTCGTGCTGACCATTGCCACCATCGTCACTTTTCTTCTTCAAAAAGGAATTCTGGAGCCTTTTGGATTGGAATATCTGCAAACCATTTCTTTCATTCTGGTCATTGCAGCACTGGTGCAGATGGTGGAGATCGTGCTCAAAAAAATATCACCTGCCCTCTATCAGGCATTGGGTGTCTTCCTGCCACTCATCACCACCAACTGCGTCATCCTGGGTGTAGCCATCCTGGTGATCCAGAAAGATTACAACCTGCTTGAGTCGGTTATCTATGCAGTGGCTACCGCCATTGGATATGCCATGGCACTGATCATTTTTTCCAGTATACGTGAACAAATGGCGCTTACAAAAATACCCAAAGCCATGGAGGGTATACCCATCGCACTGATTACGGCCGGCATCATTGCCATGTCGTTCATGGGATTCTCCGGCATTGACCAGGTATTTAAATAAAGTCAGCCTGAAAAATTCAACGGTCGGCCTTGTGCCGGCCGTTTTTTGTATAGCAGAGAGAGCTCAACACCTCTTAATTTAATAAGGGAGCTTCACTGTTGTTCTCGAATCAATCCGCAAAATAAGGATGTAGAGTTAAACCATTTTCCCGAACAGAGGTCATAATGTTAAAATAAAGAAGTTACACCCTTTAATAATTACGCATATGAAAGCTTTAAGACACCCACTGGCTCTTACAATATTCGCACTGTTGTTGTCGTCGTGCTTCTCTTCTCAAGGAACTCTGTACTCTCAGGGATACGACGATTACGGCTATTACGACGACGATGATTATTACGCCGACCGTAATAATAGCGGAATCAGCTTCAATGTCTTTTACAACGAACTGAGGCCTCACGGCAGATGGATCAACAACGGAAGATATGGCCGGGTGTGGGTTCCTAATGTCGGAAGAAACTTTCACCCCTACGCAACCAACGGATATTGGGTGATGACCGATTACGGCAACACCTGGGTGTCTGACTACTCGTGGGGTTGGGCGCCTTTCCACTACGGAAGATGGTATTACGATGACTATTATGGATGGGCATGGATTCCCGGCTACGAGTGGGCTCCTGCCTGGGTTACCTGGAGAAGTGGCGGCGGTTATTACGGGTGGGCACCCATGGGACCCGGCGTTCATATCAATATCAACATTCATATTCCCGGACACTATTGGACCTTTCTGCCGCACAACAGAATGTATCACCGCAATATGCACCGATATTACAACCGATACAGTCCGACCATTTACAACAAGACAACAATCATCAACAATACCTACGTGTACAACGACAACCGCTATTATAGCGGCCCGAGCGCGAGGGATTATGAACGTACCACCGGCAGAACAGCCACTGTGCACAAGCTTGAGAGCACAAACAACCGCTCCGGCAGATCGACCAGGGTCAGCAACAATGCGGTAAGCGTATATCGTCCCGATCTGTCAAGGGAGAGAGGTACCGATGTGAGGTCCACCACCAACAGGTCCGCTACCAGCCGCGGCAGTATTATGGACAGAACCAGCAGAACCAATAGCAGCACAAGAAGTACAGCAAGCGAAAATGTCCGGAACAGCAATACGAGAAGCAACACGGATCGTTCTGCCACAGTAAACCCGGCAACCAGAGACCGCAACACACAAAGCACAAGAAGCGCAGGCACGGTGGAACGCTCAAGCACGAACCGCAGTGCGAATGTGGACAGAGATGCTCCCGCAACACGCTCAAGCAACAACCGGGATGCCGCGGTCGGCTCAAAACGAAGCTCTTCAAGTAGCCGGAATGCAACGGTAAGTCCGGATAGAAACGCAGGTAACAGCAGAAACACATCGGTTCGTAGCAGCACACAACAAAGTTCCCCGGCCAATCGCAACGCAACGGTAAGGTCGGAAAGAAGCTCAGGAAGCAACAGAAGTGCGACCTCTACCAGCAGAAGTAGCGGTAGCAGCCGGTCCGAACGGACTTCCTCCCGCAGGTGATTTTCGCAAGCAAGCATGAGAAAAGGCCGCTCAGTTGGGCGGCCTTCTTTCTATTCTGTTGATCCGTTTTCTCTTGATCAATCGATCCAACGTTTGGTCAGATCTCCGTAAGCATCGATCCGACGATCGCGGAAAAATGGCCACCATCGGCGCACATTTTCGGTCCGTGAAGGGACAATTTCCACGACTTGTTCAATCTCTGTATCCGCAGGTGCCTGGTATAAAAATTCGCCCTGAGGCCCGCAGACGAAGCTGCTACCCCAGAAGTGAATACCGTTCGTTTGACCCGACGGGTCGGGTTCATATCCGGTACGGTTCACTGCAATTACCGGCAAGCCATTGGCGATCGCATGTCCGCGCTGCAAAGTAATCCACGCCTCCTGTTGGCGTTTTTTCTCGTCGTCGCTATCGGTAGACTCCCAGCCGATGGCCGTGGGATATATCAGCAGCTCGGCTCCGGCCATTGCCATCAGCCGGGCAGCCTCGGGATACCATTGATCCCAGCAAACCAGTACACCTAACTTCCCCACAGAAGTTTCAACGGGATGAAAGCCCAGATCACCAGGGGTAAAATAAAACTTCTCGTAATAGGCCGGATCATCCGGAATATGCATTTTGCGGTACTTGCCCGCAATACTCCCATCCTTCTCAATTACGACGGACGTATTATGGTAAAGCCCGGCAGCGCGCTTTTCGAACAGCGAAAGGACGATCACCACACCTGTCTCTTTCGCCAATTGGGAAAACAAATCGGTAGACGGACCGGGAATGGATTCGGCCTGATCAAACACTCCCGTATCTTCTGTTTGGCAGAAGTAGAGGCCGTTGTGCAGTTCCTGCAGCACAATCAGCCCCGCACCCCGGACAGCAAGCTGTCTGATTTTTTGCTGCAGACGCTTTACGTTTTCTTCCCTGTCGGGAGTATTAGCTTGTTGAACGATTCCTATCTTCATTATGATATGATTATATTGTTCACTAATTAACAGACGAACGTCCGTTTTGTTTTTTTACCTCCTTAAGACAACAGCTTCTCCCCTGCACTGCCTATTTCGTTTGCCTCCATAGTCTCTCCGTCAGCTGCGGAAAAAGGCACGAGGAGATACCGAAAGTGACTGCAAATAGCAAAAACTGAACTTGCAGAAACGGACTGCAGTAAGCGGATCAAAGGAAACCCTGCGGAAACTGCATCGTTACACAATGCAGCGATCCATGCTGCCTGACCAGTGAACGGCAGTCCACACCCACAATCTCCCTGTCGCGGAAAGCTTCCTGCAGTTGTTTCTTTGCGACTTCATCTTTTGCGGTGCCATAGTAAGGAAGCAACACCGCTTCATTGATAATCAGAAAATTGGCGTATGTCGCCGGGAGGCGTCTTCCCTTTTCAAATACGGCATCGGCCATAGGAAGAGGTATCAGATGGTATGGTTTTCCGTTGTACGCGACAAACGACTTCAGTTCAGCTTCCATGGCCTTTAGTTCTTTGAAGTGTTCGTCATTTTCGTCGTCACACTTCACATAGGCAATCGTCTCTTCATCACAGAAGCGCGCCAGCGTATCGATGTGGTTATCGGTATCATCACCGGCCAGATAGCCGTGGTCAAGCCAAAGCACTCTCTCCACTCCCAGCGTACTTTTTAAAAATGATTCGATCTGATCACGAGACATGGGCTGGTTGCGGTTGGGTGCCATCAGGCAGGAGGTTGTGGTCAGCAGGGTTCCTCTTCCGTCCGTTTCGACGGAGCCTCCTTCCAGAATGAAGTTCAACCGGTTCCGATAAGCGGTAGCCGGAGTAAAGACTCCGGCATGATACAATTTCCCGGTAATCTGGTTGTCAAAATGGGCGCCAAATTTCAACCCCCAGGCATTGAATCCGAAATCGATCACTGTGGGCCGTTCGTCATAAAAGATGGAGATGGCTCCATGATCCCGCGCCCAGGTATCGTTACTCTCCACCACTTCGCAGATAAGATTTTTCCGCTCCTCTTCCGTGAAGTATTGCCCTACATCGAATGAGGGGGGAACTACGACCAGCAGTTTCTCCCGTTTGAGTATTTCTTTCGAAAATGCCACGTAGCAAGCGGTCACCTCTTCCAGCATATCATGCCAATCCGTCGCCGCATGCGGCCATGTTACCTGCACACCGCTCTGTGGAAACCACTCGGCCGGAAAAACAATCCGGGCCATCTGCTATCCCTCCATGTTACCACGGACGATCCCGCGATTGGATGAGCGCACAAAATTCAAAATCAGGGAGCGGTCCTCCGTCAATGGCAACTCCTGCTCAATGCGTTCTACCGCCTGTGAGATGTTGAAACCCGACAGGTAGAGATAGCGGTATATCTCCTGAATAGCATTGATCCGTTCACTCGAGAACCCCCGGCGGCGAAGACCCACAATATTCAGTCCCACGTAAGTAATCGGCTCACGGCCCACCATCACATAGGGAGGGATATCCTTCGATATTTTGGAACCTCCCTGAATCATCACATGCGGGCCTATTTTAGAAAACTGATGTGCGAGCGTGCCGCCACTGAGAATTGCATAATCGTCAATTTCTATCTCGCCGGCAAGCTGCGTACCATTTCCCAGGATTACATGATCGTGCAATACGCAATCGTGCGCCACGTGGCTGTATGCCATGATGAGACAGTCATTGCCCACGATGGTGGATCCTTTCGAAGCCGTACCCCTGTTCACGGTAGCGCACTCCCGTATAATTGTATTATCACCGATAATGGCTATTGTCTCCTCACCTTGAAACTTCAGATCCTGCGGGATGCCGGCGATGGTAGCATGGGGAAAAATGGTGCAATTTTTTCCGATACGTGCTCCGTCCAAAATGGTGGCCTGCATCATGACCCTCGTTCCATCGCCAATTTCGGTATTACGGTCAATGTATGCAAAAGGTTCCACAACCACATTATCTCCCAGTCTGGCTTCAGGATGCACGAAAGCCATTGATGAAACACTGTTCATATTCTTTCTATCGATTTAGTTATTTATTTTTGATGATCTGAGCCGTAAAGTCGGCCTCAGAGATCACTTTATCACCAATGAATGCCAATCCTCGCATGGTGGCTATGCCTCTGCGCATCTCGCTCGTGAGTTCTACCCTGAAGATAAGCGTGTCACCCGGAACAACCTTGTGACGAAACTTCACATTATCGATCTTCAGAAAATAGGTAGAATAGCGCTCTGGCTCATCCAGACGTGCTAAAACCAGCAAGCCGCCCGTCTGTGCCATGGCCTCCACTTGCAAGACTCCAGGCATCACCGGCTCTTGCGGAAAGTGTCCTGTGAAAAAGGGTTCATTGGTGGTGATATTTTTTACGCCGACAATGTAGGTGTCGGTCATCTGGATGATCTTGTCGACCATCAGAAAAGGATAGCGGTGCGGCAGCAGCTCACGGATGCGGTTGTTGTCCATCACCGGCTCAGCCAGCACATCGTATAGGGGAGGTTGCACCTCATTGAGTTTGATATCTTTGCGAATGAGGCGTGCCAGCTGATTGTTGATTTTGTGGCCGGGGCGGGTGGCGATAAGGCGTCCCTTGATCGGCTTCCCGATGAGCGCCATATCCCCGATGATATCGAGCAACTTATGGCGTGCCGGCTCGTTGGGAAATGCCAGCTTCCGGTGGTTCAGATATCCCAGCTCTTCGGCATTGTGGTGAGGGACATTCAGCTCGTCGGCTATTTCGTCCAGCTCGGGTTGCGATAACTTCCGCTCGTAGATGACGATGGCATTATCCAGATTCCCACCTTTAATAAGTCCCGCTTTCCGCAGCTGCTGTATCTCACGTACGAAAACAAATGTGCGTGCCGGCGCAATTTCTGTTTCAAAATCGGTCACAGTATCGAGGGAGGCGGACTGGTTGGGAATATATTGAGAGTCAAACTCAATGAAGGAGTTGACGCCAAAAAAATCGTCGGGCAACAACGTCAGCTTCGAGCCGGTCTCCGGATCAGTCACTTCCATTTTACTGCGGACGATATAAAAATCCTTGTCTTTCTCTTGCTCTTTAATTCCTGCTTTTTTGATCTCTTTTACATACTCTATGGCACTTCCGTCGAGAATGGGAAACTCCGAGGAGTCTACCTCAATGAGACAGTTGTCAATACCCAGAGCATACAAGGCCGAAAGTCCGTGCTCAATGGTACTTACCGTCACATTGTCTTTACCAACAACGGTACCCCGCTGTGTGTGGACTACGTTCTCTGCCAACGCATCAATTACCGGCTGGTCTTCCAGGTCAATCCTTTTTATTTTATAACCATGATCTACCGGAGCCGGATTGAAAGTAACCACAATATAAAGGCCGGTATGAAGGCCGGTACCACTTAACGTGAAGCTGTTTTGAAGGGTTCTCTGTTTCACTTTTTATTCATTTTAAATCAGACATTCGAGCGTGCGATATCGTTAAAACAGATATGATCGCCGTGTGTGTTTTCACCCAAAAAATGCGCCGACTAATTTCACAATTCGCAACTTTTTGTGCAAAGATACAACCAAAAGCACTAAATTTTGCTATTTCCGGAAAATGTTTCCCCGATTTTCAAATGTAAACAATTGATCAGTTGTTTTGGCAAAGATTTTTTTTCAGTTCCGCGATCTCTTTTTCCAGGGCATTGAGTTGACGATACATATCGGGAAGTTTGGGGATGATGACGCTCGACTTAAAGAATTTTTTTACCGGATAAGCAGGCGACCCTATGATCTCTGATCTCTCCTTGGTGTTGCTGATGATACCCGACTGGGCACCGATCTGGCTTTCTTTCCCGATGGTAATGTGCCCGCCTATTCCCACCTGCCCTCCCAGGACACAGCTTTCCCCGATCTTGGCCGAACCTGCAATACCTACCTGAGCCGCCATGACCGTATTTTCCCCGATCTCACAGTTGTGTGCGATCTGGATGAGGTTGTCGAGCTTCACTCCCCTGCGGATAATGGTAGAGCCCATTACAGCACGGTCAATGGTGGTGTTGGCGCCGATCTCCACATCATCCTCAATAAGTACATTGCCCATCTGGGGAATCTTGTGGTAACGCTCCTCCTCTTTACTGAATCCAAATCCATCCGCACCAATGACTGCTCCGGCATGGATAATACAATTATCACCGATCACACACTCGGAATAAATTTTTACACCCGGGTAGATGATACAGTTTTTTCCAATCTGTACATTGTCTCCCACAAAAGAGTTCGGGTAAATTTTGCTGTTATCTCCAACCCGGGCATGTTCGCCGATATAGGCAAACGTACCTACATAGACATTTTCTCCCATCACTGCCGTAGCGGAAACAAAGCTCATCTCCTCTGTACCCGACTTTTGGGGTTTGTTACTGTTGACCATCTCCATGAGGGAGGCGAGTGCCGCGTAGGCATTCTGTACTTTGATGAGCGTAGCCTCAATCGGCTTATCCGGTTCAAAATCATGATTCACCAGGACAATGTCGGCCCGGGTTTGATAAATATATGCAGTGTACTTCGGATTACCCAGAAAAGTGAGTGTCCCCGGCCTTCCTTCTTCAATTTTGGAAAAACTGGAAACAGTCACATCCGGATTACCGATTAACTCTCCTTTAAGAAAATCGGCTATTTGTTTTGCAGAAAATTTCATCAGCAAGTGATTCTATTGAATAATTATTTACTCTCTAAAGATTACGCAAATTAACGAATAATATTTCAGTGTAGGAAGAAAAAAACAATAAATCCATCCCATGGCCTTCTGCAATCGATGCATTTTGCCGTTACTACCCCGGCGCTTTGAACCTCCACGGTGTGAGTCAAATTCTCAGAAAAAACAGAACGACACCGCAACAAAGCAAGTTTCGTTGATTATCCGAATAAATATTTGCTGATAAATTTGGGAAAAAGAAAATTTTAGGGTACTTTTGCACTCACATTTTCGGGATGTAGCTCAGTCCGGTTTAGAGTACGCGTCTGGGGGGCGTGGGGTCGGAAGTTCGAATCTTCTCATCCCGACATGTTTAGAAAGCAGTTATCGGTAACACGATGACTGCTTTTTT
>NZ_DCEN01000022.1:2942-6422 GCF_002316955.1 Proteiniphilum sp. UBA1028 | reverse complement strand
TACCGTTCATTCCTATGGCCTGCACTACGCAGTGATGTAAACGGCGACTTCACCGACGAACGGGGAAACGTGGTAAATGAAGGGTTCCGCTATTATACCAATCCCTCGTTTTGGGACGACTACCGGAACAAGCTTGTGCTGCTGGGAATGATCTCTCCGGATGTCACGACGGACATCATCAAATCAATCACCGATAAGGGTGAGAAAAGAGGAGGCTATATGCCCACCTTCTTCCATGGCGACCATGCTTCGGTGTTTGTAGCCGGAAGCTGGTTACGCGGCATTACAGGGTTTGATCTGGAGCGTGCTTATAAATTGCTGCTCAAAAATGCAACCGTTCCCGGTCAGGGTGGAAGGCCCTATCTCGATGAATATCTGAAGCGGGGATGGATTGCAGAAAAAGATACTACCCACGTCCCCACCTGGGACGAGTACAAGGCGGCCGTCACCAAAACAGTGGAATATGCCTACGACGACTATGCGACAGCATTGATTGCCAAGGAGCTTGGGGATCAGGAGAATCACGACCTGCTGATGCGTCACTCCGGAAATTACAAAAACCTGTTCGACCCATCAACCGGCTTCTGGCGTGGCAAGATAGAGGATGGCACCTGGATAGCCGATTTCGATCCCTACTACCCCTATTTCGCCTATATGTACCGGGAAGCCAACGCCTGGAACTCACTCTTCTTTGCTCCCCACGATCCGGAAGGAATGATTGCTCTCTATCCTGATCACAAGGCGGTGGAGCAGAAGCTCGACTCACTCTTCACCGAACCATGGCGGGGTTATGAGGCACACAACATGACCGGCTTTATCGGTAACTACTGCCATGGCAACCAGCCCTCCCACTCGATTCCATACACCTACTACTTCATCGGGAAACAGGAGAAGGCGCAATGCGTATTGGACAGCATCATGGGCCGATTCTATGATATGGGAGAGGAGAAGCTGGCTTACGCCGGCATGGACGATGCGGGAGAGATGTCAGCCTGGTACGTCTTCAACGCGATCGGCCTATACACCTACTCACCCGCCGATCCGGAATATATTGTGTCGGTACCGCTGTTCGACAAGGTGGAATTCACCCTGGGTGACAACACCACTTTCACCATCCGGAAGAAAGGAAATGGGAAAAAGATAACCGGGATCCGGTATGGGGGAGAGTCACTCAATGGTTGGTTTATTACGCATGACCAACTGAAACAAGGCAAGGAGTTGACAATAATAACTACCAAATAATTACTATATTTGCAGCAAGCTGGAATCGGAGTGTAAACTAAATTCCACTTTGAAAGAATGATCATATCAAATTCTTCAATTATAAAATACCATGTGTTTAAACTGTGCAAACATGAAAAAGAATTTCGGATTATTGCTTTTGTGGCTGTCAGCCTCGCTGGCTTTTACCCAACAGAAAGCGAATTACGATGAATCGAAAGTACCCGCGTATATCCTTCCTGAACTGCTGAAATGCCGGAATGGAGAGATGGTCACTACTGTAAATCAGTGGGAAAAACAGAGAAGACCGGAGCTGATGGAACTGTTTGCCTCCCAAATATATGGTCACACTCCAGCTGAAAATATAGATGTCTCTTACGAGATCATGACAGAAAACAGAGAGGCTATGGGTGGTAAGGCGACCAGCAAACAGGTAAAATTTACCTTTTCCAACGGAAACAAAAAATTGGAAGCTTTTCTTTTGATCTATATCCCGAACAAACCAAAAGGCAAAGTTCCGGTGTTTGTGGGATACAATTTCAAGGGAAACCACAGCACAACCACAGACACAACAATTCTTTATTCTCCTGCCTTCAGTCTGGTGAAAGAACCGGGTCATCCGGATTGGGAGAGGGGAACTCAAACAAGCCGGTGGAACTACGATTTGATTATCGACCGGGGATATGCTATTGCCACCATGTGTTATCATGATATCTTCCCCGATAAGCCGGAATTGAAAGATCACAGTGTGATTTCTCTTTTTTCCGGTTATAATCCGCAAAAAACAGATCCGGGGGAATGGCAGGCTATCGGTGCATGGGCCTGGGGTTCCAGTCGGATTGTCGACTTTCTGGAAACACAGGAAAGGATAGACACCAACAAAATAGCGATCATGGGACATTCCCGCCAGGGAAAGGCAGCGCTTTGGGCCGGTGCGCAGGATCCACGATTCCGCATTGTCATATCCAATGACTCCGGTTGTGGGGGTGCTGCACTTTTCAGGAGAAAATTCGGGGAGACCACTGAAATCATTAACAATGCATTTCCGCACTGGTTCTGTGAAAATTTCCGTCAGTACAACAACCAGGAAGAATTGATGCCGGTGGACCAGCATCAGCTGCTTGCTCTCATCGCGCCCCGCAAGGTTTACGTGGCCAGTGCAGAAGATGATCAGTGGGCTGATCCGAGGGGTGAGTTTTTATCGGCTTACCACGCCGGCCCGATATACCGGTTATACGGGTTGTCAACTATCGGAACAGATCAAATACCGGAGCTTCACACACCCATCATGGAAGATATCGGGTATCATATGCGGGCAGGAAAACACGACGTAACAGATTACGACTGGGAGCGTTTTCTGGATTTTGCCGACAAGCACTTCAAAAATTAATAATTTCAACTAATGCGGCTCCAGTCGTACCGGTTACCGCCAAGGCGGCTGAGCTGCTGCTTCAGCACCTGGTGCTCCGGCTGCTCCAGCGCCGGATCTTTTTCAATCACCCGCTCCGCAATCTCTCGTGCACGATAGAGAATGGCGTTGTCGCGTACCAGGTCGGCAATATGCAGGTTAAAAGGGATGCCGCTCTGCTGCGTCCCCTCCAGGTCGCCCGGGCCGCGCAGCTTAAGGTCGGCTTCGGCGATCACGAAGCCGTCGTTACTTTCGGTCATGATCTCCATCCGACGGCGAGTATCAGCAGAGAGTTCGTAGGGCGTAATCAGTATGCAGTAAGACTGATCAGCGCCCCTTCCCACCCTGCCTCTCAGCTGATGTAGCTGCGAAAGGCCAAACCGCTGGGCACTTTCGATCACCATCACGCTGGCATTCGGCACATTCACTCCTACTTCGATCACGGTAGTGGATACCATGATCTGCACCTCACCCGAGACAAACCGCCGCATCACCTCCTCCTTTTCGGCAGGTTTCATCCGCCCGTGCATCTTGCAGACGGTGAATTCCGGAAAGGCCGCTTTGACATGCTCGTATCCCTCCTCCAGGTTCTTCAGATCGAGTGTCTCGCTCTCCTCGATCAGCGGGTAGACCATGTAGGCCTGTCGCCCGGCACCAATCTGATCGCGGATAAACTGATAGAGGGCACCCCTTTTCTTGTCGTAACGGTGCAGCGTCTGCACCGGCTTACGACCCGGAGGAAGTTCGTCGATCACCGAGACATCGAGGTCGCCATAGACCGTCATGGCCAGTGTGCGGGGAATGGGTGTGGCGGTCATCACAAGCATGTGGGGCGGATGGCTGCTTTTCTC
>NZ_DCEN01000022.1:0-2728 GCF_002316955.1 Proteiniphilum sp. UBA1028 | reverse complement strand
CCACGAAGCCCAGGTTGCGAAACTGTACTATATCCTCAATCAAAGCGTGGGTGCCAATCAGGATATTTACTTTCCCGGAAAGCAGCCCTGCGTGGATCTCCTCCCGCTCTTTCTTTCTCGTGGAGCCAGTCAGCAATGCTACCCCCACATTCATGCCGGAGAGCATCTGCGTGAATGTATCATAATGCTGTGCCGCCAGGATCTCCGTGGGTGCCATCAGGCAGGACTGAAATCCATTGTCGAGGGCAATCAGCATGCACATGATCGCCACCATGGTCTTGCCGCTTCCCACATCACCCTGCAGCAGGCGGTTCATCTGCCTCCCGGAGGCGGTATCCTTCCGGATCTCCCGGATTACTCTCTTCTGGGCATTTGTCAACGGAAAGGGTAGTTTCTTTTTGTAAAATGAATTGAGATAATCTCCAACCTTGGGGAAAAGGATCCCTTTCAGCTTTGCTTTCCGGTCGGATGAGTAACGCACGATGCTTAGCTGGATATAGAACAGCTCTTCAAACTTCAGCCGGAACTCGGCATCGCGCAGCTGCGCCGGCGACTTGGGAAAGTGAATATTTTCCACCGCATCGTGAAAAGACATCAACCGGGCCTCCTTTACCACATCGGGTGAAAGTGATTCCGGCAGCGGCTCCTTAATCAGCCCGAATGCATTTTCCATGATCTTCTGCATCGCCCTGGAGTTGAGGTAATGGTTCTTCATCTTTTCCGTGGTATTGTACATCGCCATCAACCCTTCCGGCCGGTCCGATTCATCCATGAAAGGATCGATCTCGGGATGCGGAATATTCCACTTGCCGTTGAAGAGATTGGGTTTTCCGAAGATGATGTACTCCTGGTTGAGCTTGTACTTGCTTTCGATGAAACGGACACCCTGAAACCAGACCAGGTCGACGAAGCCGGTACCGTCGGTAAAATGCGCCACCAGCCTCCTTTTCCTTCCTTCTCCAAAGGCTTCAAAGGCGGTGATCTTCCCCTTCAACTGGATGTAGGCCTGCGACTGGTCAATCTCGTGCACGTAGTACATCCGCGTCCGGTCGATATATCGATAGGGGTACCACCGAAGCAGGTCTCCCAGCGTAAAGACATCGAGCTCCTTCTGCAGGATATCGGCTCTTTTGGGTCCCACGCCGGGAACATATTTTATTTCGGTCTGAAGAATATGCATTGCTTATCGCGAGTTTCATGCAAATGTAAATAAAAAATGGGGAATGGCTAAGCCACTCCCCATCTCTTTATCAGTTATCCGGGCATCCTACCAGGCGAAAAGCGGATATTGCTTCATGGTCACGTTCACTTTTTCGCGCACCGATGCGATGGTCTTCGGGTCGTCCACGCGAGAGAGCACGGTGTCGATCAATTCCACGATCTCTCCCATCAGTTCTTCTTTTGCTCCGCGGGTGGTGATGGCCGGCGTACCGAAACGGAGGCCCGATGTCTGGAATGGCGAGCGGCTGTCGAAAGGCACCATGTTCTTGTTGGTGGTGATATCGGCCTCCACAAGTACCTTCTCCGCTACCTTACCGGTCAGATCAGGGAACTTGGTGCGCAGGTCTACCAGCACGATGTGGTTATCGGTACCGCCCGAGACGACATTATATCCCTTGTCGGCGAAGGCCTGCGCCATTACGGCCGCATTCTTTTTCACCTGTGTCTGATAGGTCTTGTATTCCGGCTGGAGTGCCTCGTAAAAAGAAACCGCTTTCGAGGCAATCACATGTTCAAGGGGACCGCCTTGCATGCCAGGAAAAACAGCTGAATCCAGCAGTGCCGACATCATCTTAACCTCTCCCTTGGGTGTGGTGAGGCCCCAGGGGTTTTCAAAATCCTTACCCATCAGGATCACGCCTCCACGGGGACCACGCAGTGTCTTATGGGTGGTAGAGGTCACGATGTGTGCGTGTTTAAGCGGATTTTCGAGCAGTCCGGCCGCAATCAGGCCGGCGGGGTGCGCCATATCCACCATGAAGATGGCACCGATCTCATCGGCTATTTTGCGGATACGAGCATAATCCCATTCACGTGAATAGGCCGAGGCACCGGCAATAATGAGTTTGGGTCTTTCAGAGCGTGCCAGTGATTCCAGCTGGTCGTAATCCACTCGCTGATCCTCTTCACGCACATTGTATGCTACAGGTTCAAACATCAGACCGGAGAAGTTGACGGGTGAACCGTGTGAAAGATGGCCACCGTGAGACAGGTTCAGTCCAAGGAATTTATCCCCTGCCTTCAGGCATGCCAGGAAAACAGCAGCGTTTGCCTGCGCTCCCGAGTGTGGTTGCACGTTGGCCCATTCGGCGCCAAAAATCTCTTTTAACCGGTCAATGGCAAGCTGTTCGCCCAGGTCAACCACCTCACAACCGCCATAATACCTTCTTCCGGGATATCCTTCGGCATACTTGTTTGTCAGCACAGAGCCCATGGCCTGCATCACCTGTTTACTCACAAAGTTTTCGGAAGCAATAAGCTCAATACCTTTAAGTTGCCGTTCCTGTTCTTTTCGAATTATCGCGAAGATTTCTCTATCTTGTGTCATAGCGTCATATGTTGCAAAAAAATATCTGCAAAGGTAAGGAACATTTTCGTAAGCAATGTAAGCAAAGGACAAATTTATTTGGGTTTGCTATTGCGAGAATTGAAAATCGAGGAGCGAAAGCGACTCAAAATGTCTAACTTTAGTGAACATTTTCGTATCATCCGACTTTTTGTTATTACC
>NZ_DCEN01000007.1:54360-55343 GCF_002316955.1 Proteiniphilum sp. UBA1028 | reverse complement strand
CACCCTCTTTTCTTTTTCGATGAATGATCTTATGTCTAGAATTTATATCCTACAGAGAGGTATGCTGTTTGATTTTTCACGTTGGCATCTTTGTTTCTGGAGATGTTCAGTAAGCCCATGTCCCATCCAAAATCCACAAGGAATGATTCAAGCTCAATACCGACACCCACACCCACACCGGCGTCAAATGGCTTGTAACCAAGCTTTTCATCGAAAGCCTTCACGTTGACAGCGCTGCTGTTTATCTGTTTGAGAACGGCATCCACCGCCGGTTTGGTTTCTGCCGGCACATAACCCAAGACTTTCACATCAGGCTTGCCGGTGATCTTGCCTCCGATTCCGTAAGCCGCATAAGGACCTGCGTGTAGCACAAGGCGTGTTCCGGAGGCCACATCCACCTTATAAGCAAAGTGCAGGGGAACTTGCAGATACATAGTGTTAACCCTGTTATCCAAAGAGCCGGAAATCTTAATATCCCCTACGCTCTGGTCTATTTTTGCTGAGGACAGCTTTGCACCCTTCGTCATAAAATAAAGCCCTGACTGGAGAGCCACATTGGGCGCAAATTCATAATCTGCAGCTATACCTACATGATAACCCAGTTTCATCTTGGCATCCTTCACCTCTTTTCCGTAAAGATTAGACATGTTTACTCCACCTTTCAATCCAAGGGAAAGTTCCTGTGCGTCTACGGCACCAAACATCGCTACCATCACGAGTAGCAGTACGATTTTTTTCATAATTTCTGTAATTAGATAGACAATCTGTAAAATTTTCTTGAAACGATTCTTCTTTTTATTCGCTTCCGATTATTAGATGCAGAATGATTAAAATCCCTCACCCCATTGTAATTTTTTTCTCAAAAAAAGTTACAGGCAGAGAAGGATAAAGCAACTAACGACTATCGTACAGAATGTTACGCAGAGGAATTGATCCATCTATGTATAAAACAAGCTCCCCCACGATTTCTCGTGAAGGAGCTT
>NZ_DCEN01000007.1:19618-54138 GCF_002316955.1 Proteiniphilum sp. UBA1028 | reverse complement strand
CCAATTACGCCACAGCCGCAAAATGGACTGCAAAGATACAATTTATTTTGCAACCTTCCGTTTTCCCGCCATATTTTTTTACCGTTATTCTATAAGGGAATGACCGGGTTCTACATATATAGCCCTTTTACGACAGCCTCTATTACCCGGGGGAAATGAGCATACTCCAAAGCGTGTACCCTGGAAGCAAGGGCGTCTAAGGTGTCGAGGGGCAGTACTTCACAGGTGGCCTGAAAGATGATGTCTCCCTCGTCATAATGCTCATTTACATAGTGAATGGTGATTCCCGATTCGGTTTCGCATGCATCAATCACTGCCTGATGTACCCTATCGCCGTACATTCCTTTTCCGCCGTATTTAGGGAGCAACGCAGGATGAACATTGATTATACGGCCGGGGAAAGCGTCGAGAATGGGTTGCGAAATTTTTAACAGGAAACCAGCCAGTACGATGAAATCAATCTTATATTCCCGTAGGATGTCCAGTATTTTTGACCCTTCACCGAACTCCTCCTTTGTAAAGGTACAGGAAGGAATATCGTGCCTCCTTGCCCGTTCATGAACGTATGCATCTGCATTATTGGAGATTATGAGTGAAATACGGATGTCGGCGTGACCACAAAAATAGTTGGCAATGTTCTCGGCATTGCTGCCGCTACCCGATGCGAAGATGGCAATATCTGTCATTTACTATATCTTTTTATGCACAAAAAAACGTGATTTGTGCATTATTTTTGATTTTAGTCGTCAAAAGTTTGCACAATTAGAGAAAAAATGCGTTACTTTGCAATCGCAAATTTAAGAATAAAATTTTTCATTTATTAATTAATATCGAAAGTTATGTCTGAAGTAGCACAAAGAGTAAAATCGATCATTGTCGACAAATTAGGCGTTGAAGAATCAGAAGTTACTGAAACAGCCAGCTTTACCAATGATCTGGGAGCAGACTCACTTGACACCGTGGAACTGATCATGGAATTCGAAAAAGAGTTCAACATCTCAATTCCGGATGATCAGGCAGAAAAGATCTCCACTGTGGGTGACGCTGTTTCTTATGTAGAACAACACGCGAAATAATCCATTTTATTCATGGAGTTAAAAAGAGTAGTAGTAACAGGCCTGGGGACAATTACCCCGTTGGGGAACGACGTGCAAACCACGTGGGAAAATGCCTTAGCGGGTAAGAGTGGCGCCGGGCCTATTACTCATTTTGATGCATCGCTTTTCAAGACACAGTTTGCCTGTGAAGTAAAAGATTTCGACCCTAGCGATCTATTCGAGCGCAAGGAGGCAAGGAAGTATGACCGTTATGCCCAGTTGGCCATCCATGCAGCCAAAGAAGCAATGGAGGACTCGGGGCTTGATCTGGAGAATGAAAACACAGATCGCATAGGGGTAATATTTTCTGCAGGGATCGGAGGAATAAGAACATTTGAAGACGAGGTAGGTGACTATTATATCAATAAGGAGAAAGGACCACGGTTCAACCCCTTTTTCATTCCGAAAATGATAGCGGATATCGCAGCTGGGCATATCTCTATGATTTATGGACTGAGGGGTCCCAACTACGCCACCGTGTCGGCCTGTGCTTCATCTACAAACGCAATCGTAGATGCGTTCAATCTTATTCGCCTCGGAAAAGCAAATGCAATTGTCACCGGAGGTGCCGAAGCAACCATCAGCCCATCAGCGGTAGGAGGCTTCAACGCCATGCACGCCTTATCCACACGCAACGATGCTCCGCAGACTGCATCACGACCATTTAGCGCCAGTCGCGACGGTTTTGTGATTGGCGAGGGGGGTACCGCTATCATCCTGGAAGAGTTGGAACATGCCATTGCACGCGGCGCTACCATTTACGCAGAAGTTGTGGGTGGGGGCATGTCGGCAGACGCTTATCATATCACAGCTTCACATCCTGAGGGACTGGGCGCCAGACTGGTAATGCGTAATGCACTGGAAGATGCCGAAATGAAGCCGGAAGATATTGACTACATCAACGTCCACGGCACCTCAACACCTGTGGGAGATATCTCGGAAGTAAAAGCTATCCTCGATGTGTTTGGCGACCACAGTTACAAACTGAACATCAGCTCCACCAAATCAATGACCGGACACCTTCTGGGAGGTGCAGGTGCACTGGAGGCCTTGTTTAGTATCCTGGCAATCAGAGATCAGATTGTCCCCCCCACCATTAACCACGAAGAAGGGGATGAGGATCCCGAGATTGACTACAACCTGAATTTTACATTCAACAAAGCTCAAAAAAGGAAGATAAGAGCTGCGTTATCGAACACTTTTGGCTTTGGGGGACACAACGCAAGTGTAATTCTCAAGCAATACATCAAGTAGTGTGTTAAGAAGATTCGTAAAAAGGATCAAGGCTCTTCCGCATAAAGGCAAAGAGCCTTATCTTTCGTTTTATAACGTATTGAGATTCTACCCTGACAGGATAGACCTCTACAGAGAAGCCATGACGCATCGCTCTTCTTCCATTCGTTCAAAGAAAGGTAGATGGGTAAACAACGAACGCCTTGAGTTTCTGGGCGATGCCATTCTCGATGCCATCGTTGCCGACATCCTTTATAAAAAATTTGAACATAAAAAAGAGGGGTTTCTAACCAGTACCCGTTCGCGTATTGTGCAACGGGAGACACTCAATAAACTGGCCGTTGAGCTGGGACTCGACAAGCTCATCATCTCCTCTACACGTAACCTCGCACACAACACCAATATCTACGGAGATGCTTTGGAAGCACTTATTGGTGCCATCTATCTTGACCAAGGATATCGGGTTGCCAAAAAGTTCGTATACGAAACGCTCATCAAGCAACATTTAAACATAGAAACTGTACTGAAGAGTGAGGTCGACTTCAAATCGCGTCTCATTGAATGGGGACAAAAAAACAAAGTGGACGTTCTCTTCGAGGTAACGGATGCCTCCTACGATGCACAAAACAATCCTGTTTTCAGTTCTTGCGTTAAAGTGGCCGGAGTGGAGATCGGGTCAGGGAAAGGTTACTCAAAAAAAGAATCTCATCAAATGGCCGCAAAGGTGGCTATCAGGAAGCTCCGTGAGAGCAACGAACTGCAGGAGGTACTTGCACAGACATCCGCCCCAAACATATCAGCACCGGGCAATCACATACAGGAAGCTCCCCTTCCCAATTTGGGAGACCAGACCACAGAAGAACTTTAATTATTCAGATACAGAGGCACCAGGCAGTGCCTCTTTTCGTTTTCTCACCATACACCAAACGATATTCCCATCCGTTTCCCCTGTACCACAAGCGGACTATCAGGAGTTACCAGACGTAGCTTCCCGGCTACGTCAGACAAAGGCACATCGGAGATGGCATTACCCAACCGGGCAACCATTCTGCCGAATTTTCCTTCGTGAATCAGTTCTGCAGCATGTCCGCCCAGCAACGTTCCCAGAATTCGGTCATAAGGCGAGGGAGATCCCCCACGTTGAATATAGCCAAGGACGGTCTCACGCGTCTCAAAACCTGTTTGTCCCTCTATTTCACGGGCAAAATAAGTGGCCGGTCGTTCTCTGGTTGGCACCTCCACGCCTTCTGCAACAGCTACAATGGAATAAGCTTTTCCCAACTCCATTCGTTTATTGATTTTGTCGATAACAACATTCATATTGTAACCAAGCTCCGGCAGAAGAATGATGTCGGCTCCTCCCGACATTCCGGCATAGAGTGTGATCCAGCCTGCATGATGTCCCATCAGCTCAATTACCATAACGCGACGGTGCGAGCTGGCCGTAGAGTGGAGCCTGTCGATGGCTTCAGTAGCGATATTTACTGCAGTATCAAAACCAAAGGTGATGTCTGTACCGTACACATCATTATCGATGGTTTTGGGGATGCCAATCACATTCAGTCCCAACTCAGAAAGCATACAGGTTGTACGTTGCGTGCCGTTTCCCCCAATGCATACCAGACAATCGAGTCCCAGTTCGTGATAGGCATTCTTTATTTGTTCACGGTCTTTCTCGTCGGGAGAGGTAATCATTTTCCGAAACACCTTTTCGCGCGCTGTTCCCAGAATGGTACCCCCCAGATTCAATATGCCGGATAAAGAAGGGTCGGTAAGTTCCACAATATCTTTATACAACAATCCGGAAAAACCATTCAGGATGCCAATCACCTGCATACCATAGTTGTTAATGGCTGTTTTGCCTACGCCCCGTATGGTTGCGTTAATACCGGGTGCGTCTCCACCCGAACTGAGAATACCTACCTTCATTATTTTATTGTTTATTATCCACACAAAGGAAACAAAAATGAGAGAATAAAAGTTTATCCGGAGAAAATATTTACAAACTCTTTTTACAAGATAAGGTGCAACTATGGTCCGACAAAAAATTAATCAGGCTGTAACTGGCGGTAAATAATTCCGGCAGCCCTGTCAGATGCCCCAGGATCGCCAAGTTTCTGTAGCATCTCCTTGTAATTATCCAGCATATTTTGCCGGTAACCTTGCACATGGAGCAATTGTGTCAACTCCGTCCTGATATGATCGACTGTGAATTTTTTTGCAAAAAGCTCTTTCACAACCTCTCTGCCACAGATCAGGTTTACCAGTGAGATAAACGGCGTATGCAAAATGTGCTGAAATCCCCATGAGGACAATTTTGGCATTGACATCCTGTAACAAACCACTTGCGGCACATTCAGCAAAGCCGTTTCGAGCGTAGCTGTGCCCGATGTCACCAGGGCTGCGTCCGATTGCGCCAAAATCCTGTATGTACGATTAAACAAAACCTTTACGGGTGGAAATAGACGCTCAAATTCTTTGTAAAACTCGGGGTCAATTCCCGGCGCACCGGCCACCACTATCTGGTAGCCCTCGGCGAACCCTTTCGCTGCTTCCAGCATAGCGGGCAAATTATTGGCGATTTCCTGTTTTCGACTTCCGGCCAGCAGTGCGATGATGGGTTTGTTTTCGAGATGATGGGCATTTACAAATGCATCGAAAGACTCTCTCTGGTAATCCCGGTGCATAACAGCATCAACCGTGGGGTTACCCACATAGTGAACCTTGTACCGATGCTTTTTGAAAAAATCAACTTCAAAAGGAAGGATGCAAAGCATCTCGTCCACATACTTCTTAAGCGATTTCACCCGGTACTCTTTCCAGGCCCAAACCTTAGGTGAGATATAATAGTTAACCGGAATATGCAGGCGGGTCTTCACATACTTTGCCACCTTCAGGTTGAATCCGGGATAATCTACCAATATGACCACATCGGGCTGATAAGTGGCAATATCTCTTTTGCAGAGTTCCAGATTACGAAGAATAGTCCGTGCATGCAATACCACCGGTAAAATTCCCATGTAAGCCATTTCACGGTAATGCTTTACCAGCATACCGCCTTTCGATTGCATCAGATCGCCTCCCAAAAAGCGGAAATCAGCATCTTTATCCAGTTCTTTGAGAGATTGCATCAGGTTGGATGCGTGCAAATCGCCCGACGCTTCACCCGCCACAAGATAATACTTCATATATTTAACTATCAGCTGTAAGCAAAAATCTTTCGGTTCTTTGATCATGTCCCCCTTAATCTGGAACAAGGAACATCAGGCTTGCGAACCTATTAACGTTATACGTTCCATTTTGTCAGTTCGGGCAAAAAATCATAGGCCGTCATATCTATCTTCACCGGCACAACGGCTGCATACCCGTTGGCCAATGCCCACTCATCGCTGCTGTCGTTTTCCTCCTCCCAGTTCTCAAAGTTACCGGTCATCCAGAAAACATCCTTCCCCGATCCGTCCTTCGACCGATAGTATTCGTTCACCCACTTCCCCTGCGTCTGTGTGGTCATGCGAATACCTTTCACCTTCCCCATAGGTACGTTCACGTTCAGACAAACGCCTTTGGGCAGTCCAGCCTCAAGAACCTTCTTTGCCAGGTTGCGGGCAACTGTTGCCGTAGCCGAGAAATCAGCATCGGGGGTAAAATCGCAAAGCGAAAAGCCGACAGAAGGTACATCAAATACGCAACCTTCGATGGCAGCACCCATCGTGCCGGAATAGAGAACGCTGATTCCGGCATTGGAGCCGTGATTGATTCCGGAAACCAGCAGATCGGGCTTGCGATCTACAAATTCATTCAACGCCAGTTTCACGCAATCAACAGGGGTTCCGTTGCAAATATATGCCTTCAAGTCTTTCTCGTGGTGAATCATCCTTGCCCGTAACGGATGTGAAGTTGTTATGGCACTCGACATTCCGGAACGGTGTGAATCGGGTGCAAACACGATAACCTCTCCCAATCCCTTCATCGCTTCGGTCAGCGACGCAATTCCTTTTGCCTGATATCCGTCGTCATTGGTAATCAATATCAGGGGTTTTCTATCACTCATGCTCTCTTTTTATTTTTATGAAACACAAATATAGCGAAAATCAAGCAGTTTTATAACCTGCAGAAAGTGATAAAACTGCTGTTTTCAGATTCTTGACAAAATCGTAACAACTATTTAGTAACTTTGCATGTTTACATCACACATTCAAAACATCAATGCAATGAGAAAAATAAACATACTCCTATCTCTATTCATCTTTTCAGTCTCACTTTTTGCTCAGGAAGTGAAGCCGGTGAAAAATATCATCGTAATGATTCCCGACGGGACTTCCATAGGCGTTTATTCTGCAGCCCGCTGGTTCAAATATTACAACGGCATGGGAAAAAATCTGCACATTGACCCATATCTCACCGGAACTGTCACCACCTTCTCCTCCAACGCACCCATCGGCGACTCTGCCCCAACGGGCTCAACCTATGCTACCGGCGTCTTGCAACAATCGGGCAACGTGGCCATTCATCCGGAGGTGTCGGACAACGACCTCTTCCCGGTCGATGGGACACGCACCTGGCAGCCTGCGGCGACTATTCTGGAAGCTTTGAAGATAGAAAAACGAAAGGCCGTGGGGCTGGTTGTGACCTGCGAATTTCCGCATGCCACACCGGCCGACTTCTCGGCGCATCATTACAAAAGGAGTAACTACGATGCTCTTGCCCCACAGATGGCATACCAAGACATGGATGTCATGTTCGGCGGCGGGAACGGCATCCTTACCGATGATATCAGACAGCATTTCAAAAGAAACGGAACAACCCTAATTTGTAACGACCGGGATGCACTCCTGAACTACAATGAAGAGGGAAAAGTATGGGCACTTTTTGGGGACAAAGCATTGCCCTATGACATCGACAGAAACCCTGATAAGGTGCCCTCCCTTGCAGAAATGACCGGAAAGGCAATTCAACTTCTATCGAAAGAGGAAGAAGGTTTCTTTCTCATGGTGGAAGGGAGTCAGGTAGACTGGGCCGCCCATGCCAACGATGCAGCTGCCATCATTCACGAGTTCCTGGCCTTTGACGAAGCCGTGGGAAAAGCGATGGATTTTGCCCGTACAAACGGGAATACAGCCGTGTTGGTTCTGGCCGACCACGGCAACAGTGGTTTTACAATCGGCACAAAAAACTGCCCCGGATACGACAAGCTTTCAGCGGATCAGTTATTTGGCACAGTATCAAAAATTAAGCTGAGCGCCAACGGCATCGAATCGATACTGGTAAACACAAAACCCGGCGACATCAAGGCTGTATTCAAAGAGTATACAGACATTGACATCACCGATGAAGAGCTACAAACGCTGCTCTCCTCAAAAAATTACCAGGAAGGTGACTATACAAAAGTCGGCACAAGTAACAATATGATCCACAACATTGTAAACATAATCAACTCACGCACCTGCTTCGGCTTCACCACGGGGGGACATACCGGCGAGGAAGTCCTTCTCGCCTCCTATCATCCACAGGGAGATATCCTCAAAGGACACGTAATGAACACGGAAGTGAACAGCTACCTCCAAAAAGTAGCAGGATTGGACACCTCTTTGCAAGAACTATCGGACAGAATATTCGTGAAACACGATCATGTGTTTGCGGGAATGAACTATTCCATCGATAAGCAGAATCCGGACTTCCCGGTACTTAGAGTGAAAAAAGGAAAAAACAGGCTGGAACTAAAAGCCTTCTCTTCCGTGGCCCAACTGAACGGGAAACCCTTCAATCTGGGATCTGTCATAGTTTATATCGACAAGAACGACACCTTCTATTTACCATCGGCACTTGCTGAAAAGTTATAGATCGTAAAAAAACCCACCAAAACGGTGGGTTTTTTACTCCTATTTCTCCTTTTTGATGTGAATATCACCTTGAAACGAGATGGGCTGTCGATTCATGTCGTTCACATCCAGTCGGGCAGTGCCATTTTCCCAAATATCGAAAAGAAAAGTAACCGGCCGGTCCAGATCGAGAATGGTCACTTCCGTGATCCAGTTTCCTTTACGTTTACCGGGTGAAGATTGAACCGCAAACCTGGTGCTTGTAAAATTAAAACCTCCTTCCCGGGGATCCATCGGCGCACTATACGCCCTCCCGTAATAGGGTAAATATGCTTTTACCGTATCGGGAGATACCTTTACATCATAGTGCGGAGAAAGATAAATTGACCTGTATCCGGTAGGATAGGCATAGGTGGCTTCGAAAATAAAGTCGGACATCTCCACCGCCTGCCTTATGCCGACTGCGAGTTGTTCTCTTTCTGCGGCTGAACGAGTACCACCGCAAGCCTGAAAAAACAGTACTGAAAAGAACAACACAATTCCATAACGAACAAATTCCTTCATAATCATCCTCCTTATCCCTTATTGTTCACTTCATTGCCTTACTTTTAGTATTTACCTGATAATCAAACAACCTCACTCAATAAACAAACGATAAGAGAAGATTGTTTAGCGAAGTATATTCAATTCCCCAAAAAATGAGAGAGATAGAAAAGCAACGCAATCACTACGATCAGCAAAGCCAGATAGATGTATGCTGTTGACTGGGTCCTTGTATAAAAATAGGCATTCAGGTAAGATATCAGAGCGATACAGAGTGTAAGAAAAAACAGAGTCTCCTGCCAATAAACAATTTGTAGCAGCGACTGGAAGATGATCAGAAACACCACAAACTGCATAAAAGTCAACGTGAGCACTTTATCTCGCGAATAAGTTTTGATGCTGAGCACCATATTTAAAATAAAAAAAAGGCCGGTCAGCATAACCACGCCCCACTCTCCCCAGGAGAAACTCGGAAGTTGTGGCAACGAAAAGGAGGAGAGCGAAAGAAACGGGTGCACAAATCCGGGAAGATCATCCACAAGAAAATAAAGGGAGAAGAGTGAGACATACACGAGGAACAAGCCGAACAAAGAGGACAAAAAAGATCGGACGTGAGGGCCGCGCATCGACAGTTCACCACGCCACCACAGAGGAAGTAACGCCAGTGCAAAAATCTGAAAAAGGGATGCTACACCTATCAGTATGGCGGAACGGAAGGAGTAAAGAGTTGCGTCGGCCGTTTGATACGATTTCAACAGAGGAAAAAACGCAATCAGCACAAAAACAACAGCAACGTAATCCGCTGTCATCACCAAAAACCAAGGATGAAGGCTCAGCAGGAAGAGTGGTGCAACAAAAGGAAGACAGGAACGGGACCGGATGAGAGTGAAGCGGCTGTTCATGGCTGATATAAGAAGTGCGATCAGAAAAACCGAAAGCGTGGAAGCAACCACGGACACCATCGGGTCGTCGAACCAATGTGCAACATACTGCCATAAATATCCGGTATCGCTGTATACGAGGGGAGGCACACCTTCTTTTAAGAACAGGGCCATACGCATAAAAATCACAGCCAGGGAAGTGATCAACGGGACAAAGCGTCCCTCAATAACATATGTTCTGAAATATCTTACAACAGCATGCATATTTCGTACCGTCCTCCTTTACCGGTTGCGGAGGTCGAAGCCGATATCTTTTCGGAAATAGGCTTTATCGAAGGTTATCTTGGCAATATTGTTATACGATGTATGCAGCGCCTCCTCCATGGTGCTGCCGTAAGATGTAACGGCAAGTACACGTCCTCCGGCAGTAAGCACCTCCCTGTTTCGACTCTCAGTGCCGGCATGGAAAACAATGCTGTCCATCACGCTGTCAAGTCCCTCTATTCGTTTTCCTTTTTCGTATGCTCCCGGATAGCCGCCGGAAACCATCATGACGGTGGTGGCATACCGATCGTCAATTTCCAGCACACGCTGGCCAAGTGTCTCAGTGGCTACACCAACGAACAACTCCAACAAGTCGGATTTGATGCGCGGCAGCACCACCTCCGTTTCGGGATCTCCCATGCGCACATTGTATTCAATTACTTTCGGATCTCCGTCAACGTTGATCAGTCCCAGGAATATGAATCCTTTGTAGTCGATTTTCTCTTCCTGCAACCCCTTCACGGTGGGTTCCACAATCCGGCTGCGCACCTTTTCCATGAAAATTTCGTTGGCAAAGAGAACAGGCGAAACGGCTCCCATCCCGCCGGTATTTAATCCGGTATCGTGCTCCCCCACTCGTTTATAATCTTTCGCTACGGGTAATATCTTGTAAGACAAACCATCAGTCAACACAAAAACCGAACACTCAATTCCGGACAAAAATTCTTCAATCACCACCTTGCTGCTTGCTTCTCCAAACTTTCCGTTGAGCATTTCCCAAAGCATGCGCTTAGCTTCATTCACATCGTTGAGTATGAGCACACCTTTGCCCGCTGCAAGGCCGTCGGCCTTCAGCACATAAGGTGAAGGAAGAGCATCGAGGAATTCATTTCCTTCCATGATACTGTCCAGTGTAACGCTCTTATAGCGTGCTGTTGGAATATGATGCCGCATCATGAAGCTCTTGGCAAAATCCTTGCTGCCTTCAAGTTGAGCTCCATTTTGAGAGGGGCCGATTACGGCAATGTGACAAATATCCTCATCCTTGTGAAAAAAATCATAGACACCATTCACCAACGGATCTTCGGGCCCCACCACAACCATATCGATATCGTGGCTAAGTGAAAACTGCTTTATCGCTTCAAAATCGGTCACCCCAATGGGTATATTTGTGCCAACCAAAGCCGTACCGGCATTACCGGGAGCAATATACAGATTATTCAGATAGCTACTCTTGCGTATCTTCCATGCCATAGCATGTTCGCGGCCTCCAGAGCCAAGTAAAAGGACATTCATAATGTCAGGGATATATCAATTTTGAAATTACTGTTTAACGCCAATGCAGAGACAACAGGCTACGTTGTGCAAAGCTACTAAAAAAAATCTAAATCAAAGATCGGATGAAGAAAAATGGAGATAATGTTATCTTTGCATAAAAAATTGGGACAATGAACAAAAACAGGATTACTACACTTTTCGGGATCCGCTACCCGATTATCCAGGCAGGAATGGTATGGTGCAGCGGCTGGCGACTAGCCTCAGCGGTGAGCAATGCGGGGGGCTTGGGACTGATAGGAGCCGGATCAATGCACCCCGAAACATTGCAAGAGCATATTCAGAAATGCAAAGCCGCCACCAGCAAACCATTTGGCGTAAATATCCCCCTCATGTATCCGCAAATTGAGGAGATTATGCAGATTGTGATGGAGGAAAAAGTACCAATCGTCTTCACCTCGGCAGGTAACCCCAAAACGTGGACATCGAAACTAAAAGAGGCAGGTATTCTGGTGACGCATGTGGTATCCAGTTCCAAATTTGCCCTGAAGGCCGAAGAAGCAGGCGTAGATGCGATCGTCGCCGAAGGGTTTGAGGCAGGCGGCCACAACGGACGCGAAGAGACCACTACCCTCACGCTGATTCCGCAGGTGCGGCAAGCAGTGGCGCTGCCACTCATTGCTGCGGGCGGTATTGCCACCGGCGAGGCAATGGCTGCCATGTTCGCATTAGGAGCCGAAGGGGTACAGGTAGGCACGCGATTTGCGCTCACCGACGAGAGTTCTGCCAACGAGGCTTTCAAGCAGAAATGCCTCTCGCTCAACGAGGGAGACACGTCGCTTACGCTGAAAAAAGTGAGTCCAACACGGATGATCAGGAATGAGTTTTACCGGCAGGTAGAAGAACTGGAAGACAAGGGAGCCACGGCAGACGAGCTGCGGGCACTGCTGGGTCGAGGCCGTTCCAAAAAAGGCATCTTTGAAGGTGACCTCATCCAGGGCGAGTTGGAAATCGGGCAGATTGCCTCGCACATCAAACAAGTAGTCCCTGCCGGAGAGGTAGTAAATGAGATGATTGAAAGCTACAACAGAACACTGGTAAAATTGTCCGAAAAAACATTTTGACTACTTCGTTGACTTCTTCCGCTCAGGACTAAGTTGAAAAAAGCGAAGCCCGTCCCTTCCCGGCGTAATTCTCAAAAACTTATTATCTTTGCATCCACTATGCAATACAAACTATTCCAGGCGGACCGGATCTCTTTTTTCAGCCTCAGCAGCGGTAGCTGCGGCAACTGTTACTATCTTGGCAACGCACATTACGGCATACTTATCGACGCCGGCCTCGGTCCGCGTGTGATCAGGAAACGACTCTCCATGTATGGAGTCGAACTATCGTCCATCATGGCAATCCTGATTACACACGATCATTTCGATCACATCAAATCTGCCGGATATCTGGGAGAGAAATTACACATCCCCATATACGCCACACGAGAAGTACACAGGGGGATAGCAAACTGCCCCATGATACACAATAAGCTCAATGGCTCGACAAAATATATTGAGAAAGGGAAACCTTTTCAAATAGAGGACTTTCGGATAACGGCATTCGATGTGCCACACGACAGCAACGACAACGCCGGTTATTTCCTTGAATTCGACGGCCAAAAAATGACGCTGGCTACCGACATAGGCGCGATCACCGACGAAATGGCCTATTACATCGGCAAGGCGAACCATCTGGTTATCGAGAGCAATTACGACGAGGAGATGCTGCAAAACGGCCGTTATCCTTACTACCTGAAACGCAGGATCACCTCCGGAACAGGACATCTGAGCAACCGCCAGACGGCAGAGTTCCTGGCAAACAATTACACCTCCGATCTTCGCAATATCTGGCTCTGTCATTTGAGTGGCGACAACAACAGCCCTGAACTGGCCTACAACACGACGAGAGACCAGCTTTCGCTGAAAGGAGTTGAAGTAGGACAAAACGTGGCACTGCACGTACTGGAGAGGAACATATTGTCAGCTAAAACAGAATTCTGAATCTCCTCTGTAGATATATGAAATAGGCTTACGAAATGATTTAATCTGATGAAAGTACTGTTTGTTTTCAGCGGCATCCCACCCTACATGAACGCATTGCTAAACAGACTGGTTGACAAAGGAGCGGAGATCATCACGGTGATTCCCGACAAGAAAAGCAACCAGCTGGGCAAGGGGGTGAAGGTGACAGATGGGGAAAAGGCATCATACAGAGTTATTGAGATCAACGAGAAAAAGTCACCGGCAGGAAAGAATCAATTTCCCCGGCTGTCGTCAATCATTGAGCAGGAGATACCGGATATCCTTGTCGCCGGGTGGCCCTACTTTCTCCAATACTTTGGAGACCGGAAGCTACGTCAATCGATTCGCAGGAACGGGGTGCGATTTGTGATCCGTGAGATTCCCTTTCAGGTACCTCCCTTTGGGAAAAACATTGCATTCTTCCGGCAGCATCCGATGTATGACGAGGATATGAAGCTCTTAAGCAAAGGAGTTGCTTTTTTCGTGAGACAGTGGATGGTCATGCTTGTCAGAAGATACTGTTACTCAAGGGCAGATGGCGCACTGGCGTATGCATCAAAAGGAAAAATAATCATGCCTACCTACGGCATCGACAGCAACAAAGTTTTTGTCACCTTCAATACGGGCGACAGCGAAGCATTGTTGCGCGAGAAGCAGCTTCTGGCGTCAGAACCACCCATCCTTCCCCCAAACAGCCGGCGTATCATCCACATTGGAAGGCTGGTAAAATGGAAACGGGTCGACCTGCTCATTGATTCTTTCGCAAAAGTCCTGCGGGAATTTTCCGATGCCGAATTGGTGGTGGTGGGCGATGGCCCTGAAAGAAACACACTTCAGCAACAGGCACAAACGCTGGGCATCGAGCAAAAAATTCTCTTTACAGGAGGGGTGCACGACCCAAAAACAATTGGCGCCTACATGAGCGCATCGTCCCTATACGTACTGGCAGGAATGGGCGGACTTTCCATCAACGACGCAATGACCTACGGGCTTCCGGTGATTTGTTCCGTATGCGACGGCACTGAGCAGGATTTGATCTCCGACAAGGTAAACGGACTTTTCTTCCGGGAGAACAGCGCAGATGACCTCTCCGGGAAAATAGCCACACTGCTAAGAGATCCAGAACTAAAAGCGAAGATGGGAGAAGCTTCGTTCCGCGTGATAGAAGAAAAGATCAACCTGGAAAGTGTGAGCGAGCGCTATCTGGCCGCTTTTACAAAAATAACATCATGAAGATTCTCATTGTAAGTACATCCGACATCTACGGCGGGGCGGCTGTAGCAGCTTCCAGGCTGATGAAGGCAATGCATTTCTGCGGCGAAAGTGCAAAAATGACCGTCCGGGATAAAAGATCGGATGACCCCGATGTATTTTCCGCCGGCAACGGCCACAAAAACAAGTACAACTTTTATTGGGAGCGAGGGGCTATTTTTTTACAAAACAGACTTTCAAAAGAAAACCTGTTCGATGTTTCGATTGCCAACACCGGCAACTCCATCACAAGGCTGCCCCTATTCAGGGAAGCCGATATTATTCATCTTCACTGGATCAACCAGGGCATGTTATCCATCCGTGAAATTGAACAGATTCTCACCTCCGGGAAGAAGGTAATATGGACCATGCACGATATGTGGCCTTTCACCGGAATCTGCCACCATGCGGGAGCCTGCAGAAACTACGAAAGATCTTGCGGCTCTTGTCCCTACTTAATCGCAGCTTCACCGGGTGATTTATCTCACCGTGTTTTCCTGAAAAAGCAGGCGGCTTACGGAAAAGGTAAAATCACCTTTGTGGCTTGCAGCAACTGGCTTAAAGAGCTTGCAACCAAAAGTCCGCTTACTCGGGGACACACGGTAGTATCCATTCCCAACCCGATTGACACAAGAGCTTATTGTCCGAAAGATAAGTCCGAAGCGCGTAGACGCCTAAATCTGCCAGAAGACAGGAAGATTGTACTGTTTGCGGCTGTCAAAACATCCGACCCAAGAAAGGGAATCGATTATCTGCTGGAAGCAAGCCGGCTCATCGCAAAGCATCCCAACAACATCCTGTTCCTCATCGCCGGCAACAACGGTGAAGAGATGGAAAAAAGACTTTCACAGCCTGCGCATAGCTTGGGGTTCATTCCGCCAGCTAAAATGGCCGACGTCTATAACGCTGCCGACCTGTTTGTGACACCCTCGTTGCAGGAAAACCTCCCCAACACCCTCATGGAGGCGATGGCTTGCGGCACACCATGTGTGGGCTTCAGCACAGGAGGTATTCCCGAGATGATCTCTCACGGAAAAAACGGATACCTGGTAAAATACAAAAACGCCGAAGACCTGGCAAAAGGAATATTATGGACACTGTACAGCGCCGATTCCGAGACCTTGTCGTCCAATGCACGCGAAAAGGCAGTGCTGGAATATTCACAGGAAACAGTTGCCATGCAATACAGGAAGATTTACGAGACAAAATGAAAAAACTATCCATCATCACGGTCACATACAATGCCGGACACACATTGGAGCGGACACTGAAAAGTGTGCGGGAGCAATCCTATCCCTACATAGAGCATGTGATTGTAGACGGAAAATCATGGGATAACACAGTCGCACTTATCCAACAACATGAAAACGGGGCTCTTACCTGGGTGAGCGAACCGGACAAAGGGCTTTACGATGCAATGAACAAAGGTGCGGCAATGGCCAAAGGCGATTACCTTTGTTTCCTGAATGCGGGCGACACCTTCTTCGCATCCAACAGCGTGGAGAGAATGATGCATACGTTCAATGCCGTCAATGCGCCCGATATTATTTACGGAGAGACGGCGATCGTGGATGAAAAGGGCGATTTTCTGCATATGCGCAGGCTTAAGGCACCGGAGAGACTTACCTGGAAAAGCTTTAAGCTGGGGATGGTGGTATGCCATCAGGCGTTTATCGTAAAAAGAGAGCTGTTTGAAAACTATGACCTCTCCTATCGCTACTCTTCCGATTTCGACTGGTGCATCCGCATGATGAAGAAATCAAAAAACTTACACAATACTCGTCTCACACTGATCAACTACCTGAACGAAGGATTGACCACCAGCAACCGTATGGAGTCATTGAAAGAACGCTACCGCATCATGGCTAAGTATTACGGACAAGCATCCACCTTCCTGCATCATCTTTGGTTCGGAATACGTGCGGTTTGGAAATAGGCCAGGGGTGATTCGGAGAAATTGAGAGAAGTTGAAAGAGATATTCAAGATAAAAAAAATGAAAAAGATAAGCAGGCGAAAACTAAAACTGGAGGAACTAAAACGCATCAGTGTGGATGAGTTTCGCGAGGCAAGGAAGATTCCACTGGTAGTGATACTTGATAATGTGCGCAGCCAGCACAATATCGGTTCTGTTTTTCGGACTGCCGATGCATTCCGGGTAGAGGAGATCCTGTTGTGCGGCATCACGGCTACCCCTCCCAATGTGGAAATCCATAAAACAGCCCTCGGAGCAGAAGATGCAGTCACATGGCGCTACTTTGAAGACACACTGAAAGCTATACAGTTACTGAAAACATCCGGTTATACCGTCTTTGCAGTTGAGCAGGCCGAAAATAGCACATCGCTGGGATCAGTCACTCTGGAGAAAAACAATAAATATGCCGTGATTCTGGGTCACGAAGTACACGGTGTCCAACAAGCCGTTGTCGATACTTCGGACGGATGCATCGAGATCCCCCAGTATGGGACCAAACACTCTCTCAACGTGTCGGTTACTGCTGGCATTGTCATCTGGGAATTTTTCAGGAAGTTATCGTGATCCACAAGCGGTCCTCACGATTCAAAATGCTCCAGCCTCAAGGCTTCGCCGTCAAATACAGCATAAGAGAAAAATGTTAACCAGTCGCCAAGTATAATCACACTGCTCTGTGCCGCAATGGAAAGATCCAGTAAGATATGGCGATGCCCAAAAACGAAGTAATGGATATCGGGTACTGCCTTTAGCTTTTCCTTCGCAAAACGAATCAGGCATTCATTATCTTCACCCAGATAAGGTTGCACCCCGCCGTTTTCACGGCTGCTGTTGGACCAGGCATGCGCCAGGGGAACGGTCCACCGGGGATGGATAGCCGAGAAGCATTTTTTCAGGAACTTGCTGTGAAACATTTTCCGTAACAGGCGAAACGACCGGGAATCATCACCGAGCCCGTCGCCATGTGCCAGAAAGAATTTCTTTCCGTATATTTCGGTAATCAGCGGCTCAAAATGAAGAATCATCCCACACTCCTTTGCAAGGTAATCCGAGAGCCAAATATCGTGATTCCCAATAAAAAAATGCACCTCCACGCCGGCGTCTGTCACCTCGGCCAACTTACCCAGTACGCGCGTGAATCCTTTTGGAATCACATATTTGTATTCGAACCAATAATCGAAAATATCTCCCAACAGATAAATGGAACCGGCGTCCTTCTTTGCCATATCCAGCCATCTGCACATTTTTCGTTCTGTTTGAATTGGCTCGGCGTGCAATTTAGATCCCAGGTGGGCATCCGCAAAAAAATAGATCTTCTTGTTCACAACTTTCCTTATTCAGCGTACACTTCTGCAGCTCACATCATCCCCAATTCCAACAAAGCTTCTTCACTCATCATGGAACGATCCCAGGGAGGGTCGAAAGTCAGGTTGAGGTCCACGCTGTTCACCTCGGGAATTGACTCTACTTTCAACTGCACATCCATCAGGATAAAGTCGGCTGCGGGGCAACTGGGCGAAGTGAAGGTCATCTCGATGGTCACGTTGTTCTGATCATCAATGTCCACATCGTAAATCATACCCAGGTCATATATATTCACCGGTATCTCAGGGTCATACACCGTGCGAAGCATGACTACTATTTTATCTTGTAATGCTTGTAATTCTTCGTTCATAGTCTGTTTTTTTATTAAACCGATTTCCCGGCATAATGTTTATCCGCGTCAGATGATTCCTTCGTCGGCATAACTGAAATAACGGTCGCCACACACTATGATGTGGTCGAGCAGGGTAATATCCATCCATTGGGCAGCTTCTTTCAGCTTCATTGTGATCCGTGTATCTTGCGGGCTCGGTCGACAATTACCAGAGGGGTGATTGTGCCCCAGGATGATGCCCGATGCGTAATGATTGAGTGCTTCCCTCAGGATCAGGCGGATGTCGACCACCGTCCCGGAAATACCCCCACGGCTCACCTGCATGGTTGTTAACACCTTGTTTGAACGGTCTGTCAACAAGGCCCAGGTCTCTTCGTGGTTCAAATCCACAAGAATGGGAAAGAAACGGTCGTAAGCGTCGCGAGATGAAGTGATCTTCTCTTTCTCGGCGACCTCCGCCCATTTTCGCCTCCTCCCCAGATCCAGTGCCGCAACCAGCGTAACCGCCTTTGCCGGGCCAATACCTTTAAATTGCCCTGCCAGATCAGAAACACTCATCCTTCCAAGTTTGTTCAGATTATTTCCGGCTTTTAACAGGATACGCTTACCCAGTTCCACAGCACTTTCTTCCTCATTGCCCGAACCAATCAGGATGGCCAGCAATTCGGAGTCGGATAATGCCGATACACCTTTCATTAGTAATTTTTCACGGGGTCGGTCTTCCTCTGCCCATTGCTTAATGCTTAACTTGCTCATGATGTTCCATTTCAGGTGTAAAACGAAACAAACATACAAAGAAAAACCGGAACTCTAAAACATTCAGCCCGAGCCAATAAAAAGGCAGACATTTAGCCTTATGTCCGCCTTCGAAAAAAATATTGCCGGAAGAGGCAATGCCTCCGTTACTCCCTGACACGTTCCACGTATGAACCGTTGCGTGTATCTACCTTGATTTTTTCACCCGTGTTGATAAACAGGGGCACTCGCACCTCTGCGCCGGTCTCCACGGTGGCCGGTTTCAGCGTGTTGGTTGCAGTATCCCCTTTTATGCCGGGCTCGGTATACGTTACCTCCAGCACTACGTGCGTAGGCATTTCCGCCGTAAGGATCGTACCGCTTTCGGCATGAATCTGGACATCTACCACGTCGCCTTCCTTCAGAAACTGCACTCCCTCAATCTGTTCTCCGGGAATAGGAATCTGTTCGAATGTCTCGGTGTTCATGAAGTTATACCCCATATCGTCTCGATACAGATATTGAAAAGGACGACGTTCAATACGTACCTCATCCACTTTCACGCCGGAGTTAAAGGTCTTGTCGAGAATGCGCCCTGTGGTTACATTTTTCAGTTTGGTACGCACAAAGGCGGCTCCTTTACCGGGTTTCACATGAAGAAATTCAACGATAAAGTAATATTGTCCATCCAGGTCGATGCACATGCCGTTCCTGAAGTCAGCAGTTGTTGCCATAAATATTTGTTATAATTATTCAGATAATGTTTTGTATGAGAGCGCAAAAGTAGTCAATTCATCGGTAAAAAACAAACGAATCCCCTCATACCTGCTGAAAAGTGAATAAATAATTGGCCAGGAAGTTCCAGATGGTAACCAGTGCAATGGCAAAAGCCTTTGACAGATAAAAGTTCAGTTTGGCTTTCTCGTGGAAAAGATAAAGAAAAATATTGTTCATCAGAAGGCCAATCAGGGAGACAAGAAAGAAGGAAAGAAACTCACGTCCCACCTGCGGATTGTTACTTTCAAAGGTCCATATTCTGTTGAATACATAATTGGATACCGCCGCCAGTGTAAAACCGACGGAGTTGGATATAAACTTGTTCCATTTGAGCTTTTCTTTACACAGCCAGGTAAAGAAAAAATCGATCACAGTGCCCGACAGTCCGACCACCCCGAATTTAAAAAACTTACCTATAAATTCAATCATTCTTAAAAATCATTTT
Source organism: Proteiniphilum sp. UBA1028 (assembly GCF_002316955.1). Taxonomy (NCBI): domain Bacteria; kingdom Pseudomonadati; phylum Bacteroidota; class Bacteroidia; order Bacteroidales; family Dysgonomonadaceae; genus Proteiniphilum; species Proteiniphilum sp. UBA1028. Next base: position 34,122 of record NZ_DCEN01000007.1, on the reverse strand, counting down.
AACCGGTTTTTCCAACGTGGCGGGATATACGCCCGGTGTACCGGCAGCAAAATATACCGGATATTCACCGGGAGGAATATCAGGCAACAGGAACCGGATGTGTCCGCTCACTTTTTCACCCGGAGCTATCTCATGACACTCGAAGGTTGAAGCGGTGGTAACTTTCTCCAACTCAAACCGCCCTTCCTTTTTCACCTGAAATAGCAGCGAGATCTCCAACGGCATGGAAGGATGATCAATCAGATAGGTTTCCTGATAAGGATTTACCACCGTTACAGTGACTACCTGCTCCCTGCCGGCAGCGAACATGCTATCCGGAAGAACCGGAATCACTCTCAGTCGTTTATAGGGCTGGTACGCTGCCACCTCTTCCAGGCGAAAGAGCGAACGGCCGCTACGTGTGGGCTTCCCCGCCGTGGTGTCATTCCTGAAGTCGAGCACCACGGGTTGACCCCAATAATTTTCATCGAAACGCCAGATGTCATACTGGGTGTTTCTGTAGTTCAAGGCTCCCATGGCATGCGCCTCCTGTCCGGTATAAAAACGATATTTCGACGGCATCTGGAAGCCGGAGGTGAACACCACGGGTCGATCGCCGGCTACAGCCTGCAGATCTGCCACACGCTGCTTATCACCATGCCACTCGGTGCGCAGAGGCAGGATGTCTACCATCAGGAAAATACGAGCAATCAGTAACAAAAACAACGAGGGAGCTACAATTTTGCAGAGATACCTTCTAAGTTTTATATTTTCCGCAGCCTCCCGCACAATGAGAATGATCATCGGCACTGCCGCGGCGATGGTCCAGTGAGGCTCCACCCTCCCCTTGAAATTCCAGAAAGTAAAAAAAATCAGCAAGCCGGCGAAGAGAAACTTCAGTGCACGCTCAAACGGACCCTTTTCTCTCCGTCGAAAAAAAACATATACACCGGCCCCCAGCGTAAAAGGATTGAATACCGGCAACTGATTGACCAGAAAATCGGGGAAGTAGCTCCAGCGAAACCCTTTAGAGCGTTCCACGAGGTGGTACTTCAGCGATGGGAAGTCGTTGTTTACCTGCCACAGTATATGCGGAAGATATAAACCGATGGCAATCAATACCGATAAATAAAAGGCAGGTTTCCGGAAAAGCTTCGGATTGGACAGGAAGACAAGCATGATCACCAGCCCACCGTGATACTTGCTATACATGAGTCCCGCCATACAAAATGCCATCAGCAGTGTACCCTTCGTTGAATTTCCAGATTGAAGGAAATACCAGTAACTCCACAAAAACAAAACCGTAAAAAACAACAGTGGCGCATCCGGTGTGGCAATAAACCCGTAGGCCTGTATCATCACCACCGAAAAGGAGGTCAGAAAGAACAACCCTATATTTTGCCCTGTATGCTCCACCCCTGTGAGCCGATAGAGGACAATCAGAAACAGAACCTGCATCAGAATGACGACAAGCCTGACCCCCAGGGTGGTATTGCCTGCCAGCAGCGTCCCTATTTTCACGACCAGCGCCACCATGGGGGGATGATCAAAATACCCCCAATCCAAAAACTGAGAATAAACCCAGTAATAGGACTCATCGTTGCCTATCTCCGTAAAGACAGCTTGAACAATGTTCAAAATAAACCAGCCGAAGAGAAACAAGGAGAAAAGACGGCCGGGCTTTAACGGATATTCCGGAAGAGGATTAAACATGACTTACAGGACATTCATTCCATCCAATACCAACTTGACAATGAACAACACAAAGATCACCCACATGGTCACCGAGATATGACTCCATTTACCGCTCAGCGCTTTCAGTAGTACGAAGGACAGCATACCGAACACAATCCCCTGGGCAATGCTGAATGCAAACGGCATCATCACGATGGTGAGGAAGGCTGGCAATGCTTCTGTCATATTGTCGAAATTGATCTTCACCACCGATGTAATCATGAACAATCCCACCAGGATCAAGGCCGGAGCAGTGGCAGATGCCGGCACCATCAGGAAAAGAGGAGCCAGGAACAGTGCAAGCGTAAACATGGTCGCCGTGGAAAGAGCCGTTAAGCCGGTACGCCCACCTACGGCCACGCCCGAGGCGCTTTCCACGTATGAAGTCACGGTGCTGGTACCCAAGACGGCGCCAAAAGTGGTTCCGAGTGCATCGGCAAAGAGCGCCTTTTTGATCTGCGGGAAATTACCGTCTTTGTCCGTCAGTCCAATCTTCGAGGCTACACCCAGCAGCGTTCCAATCGTATCAAACAGGTTCACAAACAGAAATGTAAACACCACGATCACCATATCAGGCGTGAAGATATGCTGCCACTCAAATTGCATGAAGATGGGAGAGATATCAGGTGGCAGGGAAATGATATTTCCTTCTGGCAATTGCACCAACCCCAAAGTGATGGCGAAAAGAGTAGCTGCGACAATCCCGATCAAAAATGCGCCGTGCACCTTTTTAAAGTACAACACAGCCGTAAGAATAAGTCCCAGGGTAGCGACCCACACATGAGGGTTGGACATGGCTCCCAATGTGAGCATGGTGTTTTCATCCCGCACAATCAACCCTGCATTCTGCAAGCCGAGGAACGTAATAAAAAGGCCGATACCCACTGGAATTGCATTTTTAATGGTGTTGGGAATACTTTTCACAATCAACTCCCTCACATTGAAGAAGGTAAGAAGCACAAAGATGATTCCCTCAATGAAGACTGCCGTGAGTGCCATCTGCCAGGAGTACCCCAAGCCCAGAACCACAGAAAAAGCGAAGAAGGAGTTTAATCCCATACCGGGTGCCTGCGCAATAGGCAGGTTGGGGATAAACGCCATAAACAGCGTTCCCAATACACTTGCAAGTGCGGTAGCCGTGAACAGGGCTGCTTTATCCATTCCCGAAGCGCTTAAGATGTTCGGGTTTACCACCAGAATATACGACATTGTAAGAAAGGTGATGATTCCCGCAACAAGCTCTGTACGTACCGTTGTCTTATTCTGTTTTAACTTGAAAATTTTTTCCAGCATAATCAATCGATATTAAGCATTAAAAATTCCATTTGGTGGCTATGGTCGGGATGGCATAAAATTTACTTTCCGTGAATTTGTTCACAAAATTGTAGCTTAGTTCAATCTCGCTGCCAAGGGAAAAGTGAGGAGAAAGATTATACCAGATTTGGGGTTCGCTCAGGAGTACAACTTTTTTTCCACTGGCATCACCGCCTTCCGTAAACGCCTTATCCTCTGTCCATACATCCATAAATCCACCCAGAGAAAGCTTACCATCGACCAGGGTAGCATTCCATGTAACGGTCCACTGCGCATCGTTGCTCACATGCTGAAACGCATTCAGCTTATAAGCCACATAGGTGCTCATAAAGAAGTTACCCAACTGAAACGGATAACCTACACCGGCCAGGTACGAGGCGGGAATGGAGAAGCCAACACCGGTTCCTCTTACCAGCCCCAGTCCGCCATTGTATTCTATGTGGGGAAGAAGCGGGAAGTCACCCAGTTTGAATTCACGGGCTATTTCAGCATAAACCAATCCCGGATTCTTTTTGTCGAAATTAAAGTCAAAGTCCACAAACATAAACGTATTCCCCCACTGGTCGGGCTTAAACATCTCAAAGGTTGCGGTCAGATAATTGACAGGAGCGACTTTATCACCATACAGCGAATGCCTTGAATCAAAGTGCAACTGCAGGTTCTGGGCCCTGACATTACCGAGGGCACAAAAGATGAAAAATGTAAGTAAAATTTTACGTGACATAAAAGAAGTTTGAAGATTCGTTAATGAAAGAAACCGCAAAAGTATCAAATTATTGGAAAACCACCGTAAAAAACAGGAGACTTTTTCTCTTTTTCAACCATTTTGCCGTTCTTAACGCTTAAATTTGTAATTTTGTCTTTTAAAATAATCATCCTCCAATATGAACGTAGAAAAAACAACTAATTTGGTTATTTACAACACACTCACCCGGAAGAAAGAAGACTTTGAGCCGCTACACCCCCCCCTTGTGGGTATGTATGTGTGCGGCCCGACAGTATATAGCGATATTCATTTGGGCAATTGCCGCACGTTCATCTCTTTTGACTTAATTTACCGGTACCTGCGTCATCTCGGCTACAAAGTACGCTACGTACGAAACATCACCGATGCGGGGCATCTGGAGGGCGACCGTGATGAGGGGGACGATAAATTTGCGAAAAAGGCCAAGCTGGAGCAGCTGGAACCGATGGAGATTGTGCAGAAATACACCCTTGGCTTTCACGAGGTGCTTTCTCTTTTCAACACCCTCCCGCCGAGCATTGAACCCACAGCAACCGGCCACATCATTGAGCAGATCGAAATGATCAAAAAAATACTGGACGCCGGATTTGCCTACGAGGTAAACGGTACTGTCTATTTCGATGTGGAAAAATACAGCAGGGAGCATGACTATGGGACACTCACCAACCGGAAGCTGGAAGACCTGATGGAGGGGACACGGGAGCTTGACGGACAGGACGAAAAAAAAGGAAGGCTCGATTTTGCATTGTGGATCAAAGCGAAGCCCGAAACGCTGATGCAGTGGCCTTCACCCTGGGGATGGGGGTTTCCCGGGTGGCACATTGAATGCTCGGCCATGAGCACCAAATACCTGGGAACCACCTTCGACATCCACGGTGGCGGCATGGACCTGCAGGCTACCCATCACACCAACGAGATAGCCCAATCGCAGGCATGCAACCACACCCAGCCCGCCAAATACTGGGTACACACCAACATGCTTACCGTAAACGGTGCCCGCATGTCGAAATCGGCCGGAAACGGATTCCTGCCAAAGGAACTGTTTACTGGTAACCATCCACTGTTGGATCGGGGATATTCACCCATGACAGTCCGCTTCTTCATGGCCCAGTCGCATTACCGGAGCACACTCGACTTCTCCAACGATGCTCTGCAGGCTGCCGAGAAGGGATATAAGAAGTTAATGGAAAGCCTGTCGGCATTGGATAAGGTTGCTCCATCTCACACCTCGTCCGTTAACATCAAAGAACTGGAACAACGTTGCTACGCTGCCATGGACGACGACTTTAACAGTCCGATGCTGATTGCACACCTGTTTGACGGAGTACGCATCGTCAATTCGGCCGTGGACAAAAAAGAGACTCTTACATCGGAAGATCTTGCAGCATTGAAAAAAACCATGCATACCTTCATCTTTGAGGTTCTGGGACTGGTCGACGAGTCGAGACAAGTAGCAGGCAGCAACGTGATTGAAGGATTGATGCGCCTGATTATCGATATCCGGCAGTCGGCCCGCGAGAACAAAGACTGGAACACCTCCGACAAGATCCGGGATATGCTGAAAGAGGCAGGTGTGGAAATAAAGGACACAAAAGAAGGGGTTGAGTGGAGATTGTAAAACAATCCTGCCGAAAACATGTGAAAGATATCTATTCTTAAAAATGCACCTATGCAAATCCTACTCTCTCCAGCGAAACTGATGTCTTTTCCGGACAGACCGGACAAGGTAACCCCAACCAGCCCGTTATTCCCGGATAAAACGGAAGAACTGATCGCGGCGTGCCAGCTTTTATCGGAAAAAGAGATTGGTACGATCATGAAGATCAACCCCAAAATGGCGCGCGATGTCTACGAACAGTTTCAGATGTTCCATTTCAAAGACACTCCACAACGATCTGCCGCATTGGCATACAACGGAATAGCCTACGCCGGGTTAAATGCGCACGACTTTTCGGAAGAAGACTTCGTGTTCGCCCAGAATCACCTCAACATCCTTTCCGGACTCTATGGCATTCTTCGCCCGCTCGATGGGATCAGGCCCTACCGGTTGGAGATGCAGCGGCAGATTGTACCTCAGGGATATCATACACTGTACGAGTTCTGGCAGGATACGGTGAATAAACACCTTGCTGCCAAACTGAAAAAAAGCAGCAGAACGATCATCAATGTCACCTCCGGCGAGTATGCAAAGGTGGTGCGGGCAAGTGCACTGCCCCGGGGCACACGGATCATCAACATTCGCTTCTTGCAGCAGGAGAACAATGATTTCAAACAAATTATCGTCCATACTAAAAAAGCCCGTGGCCTGATGGCCCGTTTTATCATCAAAAACAAGCTCACCAACGCGGAGGATGTGAAAGGATTCCACTTCGAAGAGTATTTCTTTTACCCTGCCTTGTCGCAAGAAAATCAGTGGGTTTTTGTAAGGTAAGGAGAGAACTTATGAATGAAAAAAGAGTCACATTTGCATCCAAAATTGGGGTAATTGCAGCGGCAGCGGGTTCTGCAGTAGGCTTGGGCAACATATGGCGTTTTCCCAGTCAGGCAGCCGATGGCGGCGGTGCCATTTTCATCATGGTCTACATAGGGTGCATCTTACTCTTCGGGATACCATTGATAATAAGCGAGTTTCTTGTAGGCAGGTTGTCACAGGCAAATACAGCCGGGGCATTTCACAGGCTGGCACCCCGCACACACTGGAAATGGGTGGGCCGGATGAGTGTACTCTCGGCCTTCCTCATCATGGGATTTTATATGGTAGTGTGCGGATGGACATTGGACTATCTGATTCAATCCTTTTCCGGCAAGCTGCGCACGGTGAACGACTTTTCAGCAAACTTCACGGCATTGTTGAACAACCCGCTGCGACAAATTGGATGGATGATTCTATTTACAATACTGACAGCATTCTTCATCATCTCCGGCGTGAAGAAGGGGATCGAGCAGTCGTCGAAGATCCTGATGCCAATGCTCTTTTTGCTGCTGATAGTTCTTGCCGTAAGGGCCATCATGCTGGAAGGCGCATCCGGTGGCCTTGCATTTCTTTTCAAGCCAGACATGGAACATGTGAAACCGACCGTGTTCCTGGATGCAATGGGACAGGCTTTCTTTTCACTCTCCATCGGCATGGGTTGTATGATTACCTACGGATCTTATTTCAATGACCGCACCAACCTCACAAAAACAGCGGTTCAGGTTTCCGTTCTTGACACGCTGGTAGCGATTCTCGCGGGAGTAATCATCTTCCCTTCAGCATTTGCGCTGACAGCCAACCCCGGCACCATCGTCGATGAGTTGGTTGCCGGCGGGCCGGGACTGCTGTTCATCACCCTGCCCGGGTTGTTTAACCAGATGCCTGCCTCCATGTTGTGGGCAGCCATGTTCTTTTGCTTGCTGGCACTTGCTGCACTCACTTCCACCATCTCACTGATGGAGGTGGTAACCCTCTACCTTCACGAAGAATATCATTTTTCACGCAAGAGAAGCACCCTGCTCGTCACAGCCGGAGTAATCATCCTGGGTGTGGTCTCCTCTTTCTCATCGAAGTTTTTCAATTTGCTGGATGTGACATCGGCTAAATTTATGCTCCCGGCAGGAGGCTTTTTTATCTGCCTCTTTGTGGGCTGGTACCTGGATCAGAAACTAGTGTATGCGCAAATGACCAACCACGGGTCACTGCAATCCGCCGCCAAGCTCCTGAAAATCTATATCTTCCTGCTCAGGTATATCGTTCCTCCCGCCATTCTGGCCATATTTATCTACGGATTAACAGGTTGACAAACACACCCACAGACTGCAGGATACAGAAGCGGCATAAGCGCTGAAAACCACCAGGGAGGGGCCGAAAATTAATTAAAGGAGATTAAACATCGTAAAACAGAAGATAAACGACCCTGTCTTCGTTTAAAATTATTATTTTTGTACAACTTTAGTGTTAAGTCACAACGAGAAAAAGTATAACTTCAGTGAAAAAAGTAACATAACGATGCAATCGCGATATAAAATTTTCCCCCCCGATGCAATTCACACTACCGTACAACTTCCCGCATCAAAAAGCATGAGCAACAGGGCCCTCATACTCAACGCATTAAGCCTAAGCCCCTATACAATCAGGAATCTTTCCGACTGCGAAGATACCCGGGTCATCATCGATGCTTTTAACTCTGATTCCAACGTGTTTGATGTGAAAGGTGCCGGTACCGCCATGCGCTTTCTGACAGCCTTTCTGGCAGGCATGGAAGGAGAATGGATCATCAGGGGGTCCAAAAGAATGCATGAACGTCCCATTCATCCGCTCGTAGAGACACTCACAGCATTGGGTGCCGAGATAGACTACCTGGAGAAGGATGGCTTTCCGCCGTTGCGAATCAAAGGAAGGAAGCTTAAAGGAGGAGAAGTCTACCTGTCCGGCAATATCAGTTCACAATTTATCTCGGCCCTGCTGATGGTAGCACCGCTCATGGAAAACGGATTGATAATGCATATCGAGAAGAAGATTGTTTCCAAGCCATACATCGACCTGACTATGGCCATGATGGCGCAGTGCGGTGTAACCGCAAAATGGTCCGGCAACGATATTCTGGTAAAACCTCAACAGTATCAACCTATTGAGTTGGTTGTGGAGACCGACTGGTCCGCAGCCTCTTACTGGTACGAATTGGTTGCGTTGATGCCCGGTGCGGAGGTCAAATTACCAGGACTGAAGAAGAAAAGCTTGCAGGGCGATGCCAATGTTGCCAACCTGTTCAGCGATCTGGGAGTAACCACGGAATATTTGGAGGATGGAGCAATCATCCGCCATGCAAAGAAAAAAGCAAAAAAATTTTTCCACGATTTTGTCAACGAACCCGACCTGGCACAAACATTTGCCGCGACTTGTTGTTTTATGGGTATACCCTTCATTTTCTCAGGCATTCAAAGCCTCAAGATCAAGGAGACAGACCGCGTACAGGCCCTGATCAATGAATTAAAAAAGCTGGGGTTTGTGCTTAGAGAAAATGGCATCGGTATGCTCGAGTGGGATGGCGAACGATGTTTTCCGGAAAAGGGCCCCGCAATAGACACCTACGATGATCATCGTATGGCGATGTCCTTTACACCCGGAGCCATACCCCTTCAGTCGCTGATCATCAATGATCCGCATGTAGTCACCAAGTCATACCCCCTGTTTTGGGATGATTTGAAGAAGGCAGGGTTTACTATAGAAGAAGAAAACTGATTATGCAACCAATCCTATTTTTTATCGGCATTATTGTCTTTTTTGTGCTTGCTTTGGCCATCACCAACTACATTCAGCGTAAAAGAGGGAACACCCAAACGCGCGAAATGCCCCCTCCCTCCATCGATCTGAGTGGTAGCGGATGCTGCGGCGCCCACGAGGTGTGTGAAAAAGACAGCCTTATCGCTGCTTTTGTGGAGCAGCCGGAATACTTCGACGACGAGGAACTTGACAGATATGCACGCCGCGATTCGGCCCAGTATGCCTCCTCCGAAGTGGATGAGTTCAGAGAAGTATTTTACTCCGTGCTCGACGAAGAGAAACCACGCTGGGTACGAAGCCTTCAAATGAGAGGGATTTCGCTTCCCGATCAACTCAAAGACGAAGTGTTGATGTTTGTGAATGAGCAGAGAGCACACAAAATGCACGCCTGAATTACAAACAGATGGATATACCCGAACTGCTTCAGTATGCCTTTTTTCGGAATGCTCTCCTGGGGTCCCTCTTTGCGAGTGTAGCCTGCGGCATCATCGGCACGTATGTTGTTTCCCGCAGGCTTGTATTCATTAGCGGGGGCATCACGCACGCCTCTTTCGGGGGACTGGGCATAGGTTTTTATTTTTCTCTTCCACCCATCCTGTCGGCCATGGCCTTCTCGGTCTTTTCCGCCTTCGGCATCCAGTGGTTGTCACGAAAGCAGGGTGTACGGGAAGATTCTGCCATTGCCGTCTTCTGGTCGCTGGGCATGGCACTGGGAATCGTACTCACCTTCCTCTCCCCCGGTTATGCCCCCAACCTGTCGGAGTACCTGTTCGGCAATATCCTGACAATTACACCGGTCGACATCGTGTCTCTGGCCGTTTTATCACTGGTACTGGTGCTATTCTTCGCACTGTTTTACCATGCCATTGTCTCTGTGTCGTTCGATACAGAATTTGCCCAAACACGGCATATCCCAACGCAGTTCATTGAATACGCCATGATGTTGTTTGTGGCAATCACCATCGTACTGAGCATTCGCCTGGTAGGCATCGTCCTGCTTATGTCGCTCATTACTGTTCCCCAAATGACGGCCAATCTGTTCACGGTAAACTATTCAAAAATCATTACTCTCTCCATCCTTTTCAGCTTCCTGGGCTGCGTGGCGGGACTACTTCTCTCCTATTACCTGAACGTTCCTTCGGGTGCATTCATCATTTTTGTGCTGATCGTGATGTTCTTTATTGCCAAAGCTGTGAAAGCGTTTGCAAGACAGAAAAGCTACGAATAAGATCATAACACTTTTTATTTAAACAATAAAACACTGTTTTTCGAGTTACATAAGGGAACGTAGTTGCTTGTTTAAACTGGTCGGTAGTGAAGGCAGGAATCAATCTCATTTTATATACAATGATCTTGTCCGGGATGCTCCTTGGAGAGGGTTGTTCTTCCGGAAAAAACACCCGGGGTACACGTGCTTACCATGAACTGACCACCCGCTACAACATCTACTTCAACGCAGAGAAGGCCTACAACGGTATTCTTGAAAGTCAGACGGAGTCCTATCGCGATGATTATACAACACTGCTTCCGTTCTATGCCGGAAAACCGGTGGAGGAAAAAAAACGGACCGGTGGAGCATTCGATGCTGTGGTCGACAAGACATCCAAAGCCATCCGGGAGCACTCCATCATCGCTAAACCACGTCGCGATCCCTCTAAACCACAGAGCCGGACGTTTAAGCAATGGCTTCAACAGGATGAATTTAACCCATTCATCCATAATGCCTGGCTTCTGCTGGGCAAAGCCCATCTACAGAATGGAGATTATGCACAGGCGATGGCGGTATTCATGCAGATACAGCGGCTGTTTAAACAAGATGCCGACCTGATCACCGAAACGGAGATATGGCTGCTGCGCGCCTACACAGAGACAGACAGAATGCCCGACGCCGGGAACATTGTCTATCTGTTGCAAAGCAAAACAATCGCACCCCACCTGCTTGACCTCTTCACCGGAACATACGCCAACTACCTGATACACAAAAGAGAGTATGCCGAATCAATCCCCTGGCTGAAAAAGGCGATTGCCCGGGAGAAATATTTCTGGCAAAAAAAACGACTCCAGTATCTGCTTGGACAACTCTATGAACTGATAGGGGAAAAAGAACCGGCCTACAATGCCTATGAGCAGGTGAAAAGCCTGGGTAGCCCATTTGTTTTTACCCTGAACGCCACGATCGCCCAGCTTTCCGTAGCATCGGAAGCACAACGTCCCAAAATAAGAGAAGCCTTGAGAAAGTTGCACGACAAAGCAGCGAACGATAGCGAAAGGGTAATTATTCAGTCTGCACTGGGAAAATACCCCGAAGATAGCGTATCTGACGGCAAGATGCCGCAAACTGAACAAATGCCGTCCACGGCAGGTATAAAAGAGGAAAATTTAGCACGCAAGGCTGCAGAACACGACAGCATTTATCAGGAAGCTTACCGGGCTTATCAGAAAGGAGAAGCAACACAAGTGCAATCTACTTTTATTACATTTACGGAGAAATATCCGACATCGGGACTAATGCCGCAAATGATGCTGATGCATGCCCTTTCGTTTGCACAAGACAACGAGGCAGCAAAAACGGAGACCTATCTCCTTGAGCTGCTTGAGAAACATCCGGAGTCCGATGCTGCACTTTTGGCTCAAAACATTGTTGCGGGACTGTCACAGGGGAAAGTGCTGGCTGAAAATGCCTCCATGCATACACAGTGGCACATGCAAACAACAGACAAAAAAAGTAGAAATGCAAATATGGCCTCGTTCAGCCCAAACCGGGCTGTTCCTCATCTGATTCTCCTCACTTACGACCGGAATTCACCGGATAAAAACAGGCTTCTCTTCTTCACTGCGGACTTCAATTTTACACAATTCAAATTACGTGCATTCGACTTTTCTCCTATCCGGTTTCTGGACCGGGAAGCTCTGAGAATTCAACCTTTTCTCTCTTTTGAAGATGCATCACACTACTTGCAGATGATGCGATCCGAGTCCCTTTTCGCTGATTTTTTCGCAAAAGGGATAACTCCGGTTGTTATTTCTGTAGAGAACCTTGCTATCTTGCAACGTCATTCAACCATGGATGCCTACAAAACGTTCTTTGCAAATACCTTCGAATCGGAGCCGCCAAATTTGCCCCCTTTACAATCCACTGTAGCGGAAGATTTCACGACAAGTCCAATGCCGGGAAACAAGAAGGGGTCCTCCCCAAACGTGGGTACTTCGCCCGTCCCGGCTTCGCAAGCGGAGACGTCCGAAGCATTGCAGCTCCGGCTCGAACGGAAAGCTGTCGAAGCGATACAGCAAAAACAGGAATCAACGGCAAACAAAAGCAGGAATGAACTGTTAAAGGAACGGGAAAAGCTACGGCAAAAGAAGATCCGGCAGCGGGAACAGGAACAACGGAAACGGGAACAGGAAAGGGAGGCAGCACTCAAGCTCAGGGAACAAAAACGGGAACAACAAATACAGAGACAACAACGACAATGAAAAAAATTGTATTCGCCACCAACAACAAACACAAACTCGAGGAAATCCGGAAAATTACAAACGGCACATTGCAAATCCTCAGTCTTTTGGACATCCATTGTACAGAAGAGATCGAAGAAAATGGCGTTACGTTGGAGGAGAATGCTCTCCTCAAAGCAAGATTCGTGAAAGAAAAATATGGCTATGACTGCTTTGCCGATGACACGGGGCTGGAGGTGGAAACACTCGACGGTGCCCCCGGTGTCTACTCTGCACGGTATGCCGGGGAAGCATGTAATCCTGTGGACAACATGCGCAAACTTCTTACCGTTCTGCAGGGCGTGGAAAACCGCAATGCACGATTCCGCACCGTGATTGCCCTGCTGATCGACGGTGAAGAGCATCTGTTCGAGGGGATAGTGAAAGGAAAGATCATCGAAGAGAAAAGAGGAAAAGCCGGCTTTGGATATGATCCCGTGTTTATGCCCGACGGGTATAAGCAAACCTTCGCCGAACTAGGCAATGAGGTGAAGAATCAAATAAGCCACCGGGCGCTGGCCACCCGCAAGCTGGCGGTATTCCTGTCCGACAGATAAACGAGTTCCTCCCGCATTGATTTACCCGTTTCACAAAATTTCCCTATCTTTGAGAAGATAGATACAATAACCTAAAAAAATGATAACCTATGTCGACCAACATTCGCACGGGCATTATCGGTTACGGTCTTTCCGGCCGTGTTTTTCATGCGCCCTTTATTGATGTGGTGGAGGGATTTGAGCTAACAAAGATCAGCACCTCCAAACCCGAAAGCATTGCTCTCATCGAAGAGCGTTATCCGGTTACCGCAGTGGTGCCCGACGGGAAGAGCATTATCGGCGACCCGGAAATTGACCTGGTCATTGTCACCTCGCCCAACACCGATCATTTTCACTGGGCCCGGGAAGCGCTGCTGGCAGGCAAGCATGTAGTGGTGGAAAAGCCTTTCACCGTAGATGTGGCCGAAGCCGATGAACTGATTGAACTGGGCACAAGGCAACAAAAAGTTCTTACGGTATATCATAACCGGCGTTTCACGAGCGACACCCGGACTGTTAAAAAACTACTCGATAGTGGGTTGCTGGGTGATATCGTGGATTACGTATCTCACTTCGATCGGTACCGTACCGAACCCCGCCCCAATGGCGCCTGGCGCGAACGCCCCCTGCCGGGATCGGGTATTTTCTACGATCTGGGTTCCCACCTTATCGACCAGGCGTTGTGGTTCTTTGGCATGCCCGAAGCCGTCACGGCAGAAATCAACTCGCAGCGTGCATGGGCGAAAGCCGACGATCATTTCGACGTGCGCCTCCACTATCCCGCCTTTACCGCCACACTGAAGTCGGGCATGATCTGCCGCATCCCGGGGCCTACCTACATGCTGCACGGCACCCACGGATCGTTTGTCAAATACGGGTTGGACGTACAGGAGGCTACCCTCGACGGAGGAGCCATCCCAATGGGAAAAGATTGGGGACGAGAGCCGGAAAGCATCTGGGGAAGGATCAATACCGAATACAAAGGAGTGAAGATACAGGGAAAGCTGGAGAGTGAGCCGGGCGATTACCGCGACTACTTTATCAACCTGCGCGATGCCATCCTGGGCAAAACGGCGATTGCCGTAAAACCGGAAGAAGCGCGCAACGTGATGCGAATCATCGAACTCGCATTTCAAAGCAGTAGGGAGAAAAGAACCGTCGTAGTATAATAAAGAAACTTACTAAAGAAATAGTCGCTCTGGCGCTACTGGCCACCGTCCCGATCACCTAACGGGCGGTGATTGTTATATTCTTTTTTATAATTTTCTTTATTCACAATCTCCTTTTTTTATTATTTTTGTAATCTCTACAAACACTGATTGTCGATGCAGTTTTCAGAGAAACAGTTTTCCAAATATTTCCACACCCACTATCGTCCGCTTTGTCTGCACGCCCTGCATTTCATGGGTAATGTCGAGGAAGCCGAGGACGTTGTGCAGGAGAT